>DXJM01000429.1 GCA_019057355.1 Promethearchaeota archaeon
ACAGTTACAGGGAAAAAAAAATATGAGTTTATGATAACTTATAAACTCAAGGTTATAAAATTAATTAAGAACTCAATTTAGCATAAAGAAAAAAAAGAAAAAAATCCACAAAATATTAGATTATACGGGGATATCTCGTTTATTAAAGATTATTGTTGCCATTATAGTGGTAAGGAGCGAGTATAGAACGAGAACAAGGGCATGAAACCATACGAGATCTAAAACATGATTTATTAAAATGTCAGATGGAAGGAAATAAAAAAAGATACTGAAATATTTTATCCCTTGCACTAATTCGGGCATCAAGCTTGAAAATGATCCGATCACGTAGAAAGAGATCATCGTGCCAAAGCTAAATGTCAACGCTAATCTAGTATTCATGAACGTTGAAAAAAAGAATCCCGTGCTTACGAGAGCCACTAAAAATAGGAATGACCAGAGAATAACAATTATGATTTCATTATAGTATATTTCCGAGGGATTTATATTAGGTACCATAACAATTCCAAGGAGTATACCACCACCCAAAGCGCAAGTGATGAGAAATACCGTGCTCACGTGTTGGAAGTACTTTCCCAAGATAAATTCCCATCGTTTTATGGGTTTTGAGAGAATTAAATCGATGGTTTTATTGTCTATTTCTTTTGGAATATCTTGGGATGCTCTCATTATGAGATAAATGCCAACATACATCCAAATAAATGAAAAAATATACGTGCTAATGAATCCCCCAAATTCTGTTAATGCTAACTGCCCCCCTACCATTTCACGAATGATCTCGGGATAGTTCTCGAAAAATTCTTCCATTCCTGCGAATAAATCTGGATTAAAGATTGTCATAAACCAAAATACAAATAAAAATATTAAAAGAGAATAAAGTAAAATGCCCTTTCTTCCGGAAACTAGCTCTTTCCAGGTGATTTTAAGTAATTTTTGAGGTGAAATGAGCATATTTTTGGAATTCCTGTTTTTTTTTCCATGCTTATTTTGGGAGTTCATGGCATAACGCCTCCTTTTAAATCTTTTAAACTGAAATGAGAATTAGACTTTGTCTCTTGATAGTATTGCATAAAGATGTTTTCTAGGTTTGAATTTTGAATGGTGATGTCTTTAATTTGAAATCCCGCCCATTCACGTGTGCCAAGTTCACTTATTATTTTTCTCGTGGCATCAGGAGGGAGTAAAAATGTTAATTGGGTTTCAAATTGATGTTCAACGGTCGCCTCAGGAAATTGAGAGGATAGATAGAAAAGAAAATCCTGCTTGCTTTCACTTGAAGTGAAATCCAATTCAATCTGTTTCAAGCTTTTTGCTTTAAGATTCTGAACATCTGAGATCTCCACTATTTTTCCTTTTTTAATAATTGCCACCATATCGCAGAATTTATCTATTTCTGGTAGCACGTGACTTGATACAAAAACAGTGCAGTTTGATTCTTTTTGTCGTTCAGATATGATTCTATAGAATTCCAATTGCATAAGTGGATCAAGTCCGGAAGTAGGCTCGTCCATGATTAATATATCGAACTTTCCCATCAATGCGGTGAGGACACCTATTTTCTGCTTATTACCCTTGCTCAATACCCCCATTTTTCGATCCATATCGATCTGTAGGCGTTCTGAAACTTCTTTTATGATGTCCCAATCAATTTCAATGTCATAAAGTTTGGCAAAAAAAGAAATTAGCTTGGTGGCAGTCATCTGCTTATAGATCCCAAGTTCACCCGGTAAATATCCAATATGATTTCGAAATGTTACATCCTTGGTTGGATCGACAGTTTCACCTAATATCTTTATGTTTCCGGCAGTAACTTTTAGCAATCCAAGCAAGCAGCGAATTGTTGTAGTTTTCCCAGCACCGTTGGGGCCTAAAAATCCAAAACGTGACCCTTGAGGAACATTAAAAGAAATTGCATCCACTGCTTTTACGTTACCCCTTGAATAATATTTAGACAAGTTTTTTACTTCAATCGCATTCATATTTTTTTCCTCATATTATCAATATAAAGGATTTCTATTTTTCATGAAAAATAAAAATCCATACAATAACAATATAAAACAGAATATTTAAATGTTTTCAATTCTTCATGAAAAATGAAAAATATCGCAAGCCTTAAATAGTTTAATGATCATATTATAAATTAAGATAATGACGGTTTCACGAGATTCTTCAAAGGAGCATATTTTTGAAGGGAAATTGAAAGAATATGAGCAAGTTTTAGTTGATTTCTTAGTGGAATCCGGACGAGCCAAGAGTGCCGATTTTAAACTTCAAAAGATCCTTGCATATTTGAGCATTCATAAAAGGTTGACACAGAAGCAATTCAGAGATCTGACCAGCTATTCAATAGGCACGATATCAAAAAAGCTAAGATTTTTTATCGACTCGGGGGTTATCGAAAAAAAGAGGATTGAAAAATCAAATGAATATTTTTATCAAATTGATAACCTCGTTTATGCCCGAGTTGGAAATCTTTCTCATACGGAATTTCCAAGGATTAAAGAATACATATCAATGAAACTAGCAGAGCTTGAAATCCATAAAGGAAAACCCGGACATGAACTCCTCACTTTAAGATTAAACGAGATGCTCCAGTCATTTGATTTTATAACAAGGATATGGTCTGAAATAAGGGGTATATTCACTCGTTAAATGTTCATTGCATAATAGGTATTAAAAATGATAACATTCTCTCCTGAAATTAAAAAGATCGAAGATGAGGTCATTACACACTTCCTAAATTCCATCTTGAGTGAAGGTCGCGATGTAATCACATCAACTATTTTGTTCTATTTTATTACCAGAAAAGATCTCACGCAAAGGGAACTTCAAAAATTAACGGGATTTTCAGCAGGAAAAATCTCACAAGAGGTGAATGAATTTGTTAGAATGAACCTGATTACTATTTTAAGCAAATCATCAACTGGTGAGATTACCTATTCAATGGAATCGATTGAGTCAGAAATATTCAATAGGGGTATTAATATTATCAAATCAAATCTAAAATGGGAACCAAAACTCTTGGAAATAATAGCTGATTTAAATGATAATGAAGAACAGCTTCGGAAACTAAATGGTTATGAAAAAATAAAATTGAATGTAGAAGAACAGTTGCTAAGGTTTACAGGTTACAAGAATTTATTGAAAATGTGGAATGTGCTCGAGCAAAAACTTGAAAAGAAGCTAAATTCATAAATTATGAAGAAAATAAAATGAATACCAATATTCGAGGGAATTATTGTTACTTGTGAAAATGAAAAATTAGAATATAATTTTTGGAAGAAACTTCCAAATATCTGGCATATTAGGCAAGTTCTTACAATTAAAAGGCCCGTTTATTCACGGAAATATTTGTAAAAAGATCAATATTGATCCTTTTTACCACAAAAAGACCTATTAAATGTACGTTCTTTCCGAAATAATTGCGTTCATTCAAGTAATCCTTAAATTTAAAAGGAATAAATATTATCTCA
>DXJM01000039.1 GCA_019057355.1 Promethearchaeota archaeon
CGATCTATCATAGGATAAGTTACCAAAAGATTTAAATGTAATTCAAAACTAGTAATTTTATTATTAAATTATTAGTTTGAAAAAATTTGAATAAAATGATACAAGATAGTGAAACCAAAGCAGAGACAATAGATTCTTCTTTATATATCGAAAAAAGTTCTCTTCCACTTGATAGGACTTCATTAAAAATAGCTTTAACTAGTATATTTACAGCATTATCTATTGTTGTGGGTTACATGTTGGTCTTTCTACCTAATATCGAAATAATTACTTTAATGATCTTTCTCGCAGGATTTATCATTGGTAAGAAGGAAGGAATATTGGTGGGCGCCTTTAGTTCTTTTATCTTTTGCTTTTTTAATCCAATGGGTTCCTCAAACTTCCCCTTATTAACTGTTCAAGTTATCTATTATTCTTTTGTAGGACTTCTAGGAGCTATTACTAAATATTTAATTCAAAACAGGAAATTTTTCAAACCAAAAGAAGATTTATATGTATACCAAATTTTAGTAGTTTTTGGCATTATATCTGTATTATTGACAACAATTTTCTCAATTATTATTGAAATACCAGGATATTTATTATTCGCTGGACCTGGGGTCCCTTTTTTATCCTATATAATGTTAGGTATTCCTTTTTCAATCATTCATGTTATTGGTAACTTGCTCGGGTTTGCAATAATTTTACCTGGATTAATCCAGCTGTTGTATAAACTTCTGGATTAATCCTGATTACTAATAAAAAGAAAACGAAGGAACAAGCCAAACCAGAAAATATACCTAATTCCATAATCTTTCCTCTTGTAACTGCCTTACATTGTAGGATAAGTTTCCATAACTTTTTTAAACCTTCAATCCTTTTTTCAATAACATTGAATAGGTAAATTTATCCTATGACATAAAATTAAACAAAAAAAAACTAAAAAATGAATAGAAGAAAAACCTTGGTGCTGTTAGTTCTTTCCGTTTTATGCTTGCAAGCTATCATTTTTATAAAGATACCTACTGCTTCGGCTAATGGGGAAATACCTCAAGAATATTATCAACAACTTGATCTAAATGGAACCTACATATATAATATCACGGCTTTTGAAGGTCCAAGGGCATGGTTAAACCTTGATTACGATGCTTCTCAAGTATGGAAAACCTTGTCAACTGAAGCAGGAGGACAACTAATTATCACTTTAACTGGGTTTTATAATCGACATGTAAACGATACATGGGGATTCTATAACAAATTTCCTCATGTCAACATGCCTTATATGGATATCAATATCACAAATGCGTCTGGAGCTGTGGTAATTGCTCGAACAAATTGTTCAAATGGGGAAATTTTCAATAATTTAGCGCTAGGACATAATCCTTTTGATTCTGGAATGTTGATTCCAAATAATATGACTTATGTTAAAAATTTAGCTAAGGATTCATCAACCGAAAATGGACAAGAACATAATGTCGAAGAAAGTTATAATTTTATCCGACTATATTTTAGAGATGCATTTCAAGAAACTGAGTTGATTTACGACAGAATAACTGGACTCTTAGTAGAAGCGAATCTAACTGCTGGAAATTACCACTTGGCAATATTTTTATCCAACTTTAGCCTCGATTTCAACAAAGCATATGAATATGACATATCTGAATTTGTCGGAGTAGTCCCCATTAATTACCCAGATTATAGTCACGCAGGATATATGTTTTCCAATCCAGGGGGGAAGGTCATAGTAAACTTTACGGGCATCAATCAAGGCATCCCTTATATGGATGTAAACGTTTCTTATAATCGATTTGATTGGTTATTAGATGACATTGTCTTAGAATCGGTATTTATGGCAGAAAATCTTTCTAATTTGGATTTATCATACAATCTTATTATGGGTTATGATGAATTACAAGTAGGATTTTTGTATCCAAACCTGAATGTAACAGAAGTAGCTAAATTAGCAGTTGAGCAAGCAAGTGATGATCCCCTCAATAATTATGATGTTTACGGGGAGATTGAGGTTAAAGAGTCTTATCTAACTATAAAGATTAAATTTAACCAAATTGGTGGGAACCAGTATACATATCTAATTTTAGAAAAAGCCACGGGTTTATTATTATGGGCTCAATGTGGTTTTGGCAATTTTAAGCTCGAACTCACTATAAATGGGTTTAAGGCACCTAGTTATTCTCAAGAATCGGAAACACCAGGAACTCCCGAGATTCCAGGATTTCCTTTACTCATGATTAGTTTTGCAAGTGTTTCTGCTCTCTCGATAATAATTTGGAAATTTAAATGCAAAACAACTTATATATAAATTGACAATTTTCTCCTTTTTTTTATCATGAAGAAATTTATTAAATATATCATTCTGGTTTTTATGGGTGTCATCCTTTTCTCAAGTTTAATAGCTATGAACTATTATTTAAATATACCACAGAATCGAGAGCAGAATGTTGAAGATATAACGTTAATAATTGATTACGCATCAGTTAAACCAATTGATAGATGGGATAATTTCTCTTTATTTGATTATAAAACAACAGTCATTTATGCACTTTTAGAAAAACGCGATGTAAAAATGACGGGAACACCAGAAAGCAACGCTTTTGTGCAAGCAATCAATGGTGTCGAACAATATAAAGATAAGAGCGGGTATTTCTGGCTATTTTTTGTCAATGGCAAGCAATCAGGAATTGGATCATCTTTATATGTATTGAGTAATGGAGATGTAATTTGGTGGAACTATACCAACTCTTTTTGAAAAAATTTATAGGCAATAAAAAAATAGCAAATATTTTACGCATATGTATCCTTTGAGACAATTTTTTCTAAGATAGGTCTTAAATTCTCGTAGGCCTTTCTAATTTTGTGCGAATAGTATCCCAATTTGCTCTCTTTCTTTGCATTGGTAAATAACATGAAATGATCTTCGACACCAGTAACTAAAATGATGGTGTATCCTTTTATACCTTTAATGACAATTTCTCTCAGCTCTCCTTGATCAAGGTCTTGGCTAATTTTTTCTCCCAAAGAAATGAGGGTTGCGGGACTTGCAGAATAGATATCAGCCACCACGTCTGCAGTTTCAGAACTTGCTATTCTCAGCCCTGTTTTGGAAACGATTGCGGTTCCCTCTAAATCCGTGCTGCTTTCTAATTGTTCTAAATTTCGCATGATCTCGTCTAATATCTCTTGATTTACATCTATTTCTTTTAGTTCACTTGGTGACATTTTTACTGGCTCATCTTCTATTTAATTATATAATAATTTTTAAAAATTTAAATCTTTTTTAGATGGAAACTTCTTAATTCTCTAAGGGTTACCGGATCATTAGGTTTAATTTTAGCATTTGGCTCGATTCCAATAATAACGGCTCCTTTCGTCCCAAATGTCCCTAATATCGTTGTAAAAGGGGATTCTAATCGTTTTCCTACGATTTTTCTTGCTCCAATTGCGCTTTCTGCTAACCCTATGCATGTTATTCCTTGAGCGTGATTGGGATTTTTAACACGTCCTTTCTTTATTTTATATTTGAATAGTTCGGGGCCGTTCTCGGTTTCATGTTTTTTTACGAGTCCTGCCGCGCCTAAAATCCTTAAATTCGTTGGAGGAAGATCTAACCTGCTAATGAGCATTATATTTTTTTCTTTTCGCAACAATACTTTCTCATTGAACCATAAAAAAGCTTTGAACTCTTTATCCTGACGCGATATCGTTACTTGAATTTTTTTTTCATTCAATTCATAGTATGGATATATACTTGCAACTACAGTGTGCATTCCTATGGTAACATGAACTTGCGTTCCAAATCGAGTTTCGGGCTTAAATAAATGATTTTTTTTAACGTTAACATCTATGATTTCACAGAAATCAAAAGCATTTTTGCTGTCCGTGGCAATACAACCTCGATAAACTTGTTTTACATCAAGGTTCCTAAAATTAATTCCAATTCTATCACCTGCTTTGGCGCTATTAACTGTCTGGTGGAATATTTCAATACTTTTCACTTTTCCTTGAGCGTTGATGGGCAAAATTTCTAAATTTTTTCCGGTTGTTAAATGACCTTTCAAAATCGTGCCCGTTAGTATGGCCCCTTTTCCCTTAATTACAAAATGATGGTCAATCGGAATTATGAGAGCACCTTCCGTGTCCCTTTTTATATCTAATTTTTTTATCAAATTAAAAATACCTTGTTTTAATTCTGCAATTCCTTTTTTTGTCTTGGCAGAAACAGCAAAGATCGGTATTTTGGAGCCAAATGAAGTTGTCGAAAAAAATTGTCTTGTTTTTTCAATTTCAGTGTTGATATCTCCTTTATAGAGATCAATTTTATTTAGTATTATCATAATATTTTGAACGTTTAGGGATTCAATCATGATGACGTGTTCTCCCGTCTGTACTTGAGGTCCCTTATTAATATCAATAACAATGATTGCACAATCTATTATTTCAATTGAAGATGCGCTAACTTTTATTAAATCTGCATGTCCCGGGCAATCAACTAATGTAACAATATAATCATCAAATACAAAACTTGTAAATCCCAAATCAATGGTGATCCCCCGTTCTTTACTTTGCGGATGGGCATCAATACCTGCGGTGGAAATAATGTCACTTATTTGTGCTGCTATAGCTGTCTTTCCAGAATCAATATGCCCGAATAACCCAACATGTATGGGAATCTTTTTTGCTATATTCAAGTTCATGGAATTACTAGATCTAATTTTTTATGTAGATTAAACGATGTAAAAGTTAATAATTTAATAG
>DXJM01000430.1 GCA_019057355.1 Promethearchaeota archaeon
AACCTAAACTTTCTAGAATTTCTACAATAATTCGAATTATGAGAAAAATGAGATTGATCATATAAGGAAAAGGTCAATTATAGCTTCCATCCATCTTCCCTCTGATTTCTTCACTCTACCCACTTGCAAATCGATGATAACCATGATGAAAAAACATTTTTTTTTATTAGCGAGAGTTCTGTTTTCAATCAATATTTAATTTAAAAAAGTATTATTAATATTAAATTAGCTAAATAAATTAAGTCACTATTTTTTTTTAGAGCGGATATTCTTGAAAAAAATCATTTTCAGTCTGCATCTTGGACTCATCGGGCAAGAGGACTCTGGGAAAAAAATATTATTAGGATATTTGGGAAAAGAATCGATTCCAATCAATGCAATGGAGAATGATACTAATCAAGAAGAATTCCAAAAATTTATCGTAGTTTATGAGGGTATACCAATTAAAATTAAAGTATATCAAACAAGTGACCTCAATTCCTTTATGAATAATCATAAATTTATCAATAATGTTGATGTATTACTGCTTGTATTGAATTTATACCACTTAAATTCAAAAAATGAATACAGAAAGGACGATCTTGAAAGATTTATTAAATTATTTTCATTTAAAGGAATTTCGGGTTTAATTGGATTTGATGTAGAACAATTTCAGAAAGGAAACCGTTCAAGTGACTTTCGCATAAGCAGGTATAATTTGATCCAAAAGGTAAAAGAATTGGATTTGATGTATTGTTTTGAAATAAAGGATGATATTAAGGACGTGAAAGAATTATATCAGATCCTCTTGAATGATTATATATTCAAACTAAAAATTTCAAATCCCGAACTTTTGGATAAGGCAAGAGAATATGGTAATGAATTGACGAAATTAAGAGCTAATTGACCATTAATAGAGAATTAATTCAAAATTTACGGAAAAAAAAGGATATATCTTAGTTAAAAAAACTAAAATCACCTCAATCGTCCAAAGATTAACACTGCTCCAACCCCCATGACATAAATTAGCCCAATAACTTTTATTTTATCTTTAATCTCACCGATATCATTTACTTAAAGGGCTATTACAAAAAAGTGAAAGTATATAAACAAAAATATGAGGATTGGAAAGATATCATTTATAATAATACCAAGGAACAATTATTTCATAGGAGCAAGCATCATTTTAAGGCACTATTAGGTCGCGCGAAAACATTTCAAGTCGAGTAAGTAGCATTTATTAATTATAAAAAAAAAGAGGGGGAATGAAACCGAAAATCTTTATTATCAAATGGGATTTAATTTACAATGATGTGAGATGAATAAATATAAAGTTGCCATAGCTCATTATCGAAAGAAAATTACTTCAGTAAAAAAAGTGATCGAACTTTCTGAGGTTTTTAAAGCTCTTTCGGGTGATGAGAGGGTATATTTGAAACCCAATATCGTCTATTGGACGAGAGATCCTTATTATTCTAAATACGGAGTCATTACAACCTCTCGAGTGGTGGAAGATGTCATTATTGCCCTAAAGGAAATTGGAATCAACGATATTACGATTGGAGAAGGAACGGTAACATCAAAACCAAATGATTTCGAGACAATTAACCATGCATTTGAAACGTTGGGATATCATAAATTTAAAAAGCGTTACGGGGTGAAAATTGTAAACATTTTTGAAAGACCATTCGAAAAAGTAGATTTAGGAGACGGAATAAATCTTAATTTTAATATTGATGCCCTGCATTGTGATTTTATCATAAGTTTGCCTGTTCTCAAGACTCATTCTCAAACAAAAGTGAGTTTGGGGATTAAAAATTTGAAAGGATTGATTGACATTGCCTCGAGGAAGGAATGTCATTCACCTAATGCTGTAAAAGACTTGGATTATTATCTTTCTCGATTACCGAAAGGATTCCCCCCAACCGCTGCTATTATTGATGGCATTTATACCAACGAGAGAGGTCCGGGTACGGACGGAAGGGCGCAGAGAAGCAACATACTAATTGCCTCTCCTGACCTGTTTTCAGCAGACAAGGTAGGATCTTCTATACTTGGTTATGACCCATCAGAGGTGCCATATCTTGTATACTATGCAAAAGATAATAGCAGACCAATAGACCTTTCGGATGTTGAGATCATTGGAAAAAAAATCGAGCAAGTTAGGATACCTCTCGAGTATAAATTTGAATACACTGAAGATGGCATGACGGCTCTTACTTTTAAGAAACAAGGTATAAAGGGGCTCTCCTATCGAGAATATGATAATTCCTTATGCACGTATTGTTCAACGACCACATCAGCTTTAATGAACGCCATCTCACTTGCGTGGAACGGGGATCCTTGGGATGATATAGAAATCTTATTGGGGAAGAGAATGGAGCCCACCTCTGGAAAAAAAAAGACCGTTTTATTAGGCCAATGCATGGTGAATAAGCATCGCAATAACCCCCTTATAAATAAAATGATCCCAATAAAAGGATGCCCTGCAAAATTAGAAAATATAGTTATTGCCATGAAGGATGCAGGTATTAACATAAATCCTGAAATCATTGAAAACATAGATAATTTATCAAGATTGAGCGGTATGGCATACAGACATCGTTTTAATGAATTTGATGAATCATTATTTATCGAAGAAAAAATTCCTGAGACCGTACCACCTATAGATACCGTTGGAGCAAGCCAATTGTATTTTGATTATGATAGATGTCTAGATGAAGATTTGAAAAAACAAGCAAAATTCGAGATGAGATTTTTTGGATTAGTAGGAGAAAAAAGTGTAAATGCTATAAAAAACATCATCATTGAAGGACCTGGTAATTACGTCTTTCAATTGAAAAAACAACCTTTTGACATCCATAATTTAAATGGATACGTGGTTGATGGCTTAAATAGAGGTATAGTTAGATTTCTTGCTCATGATAAGGACGGATACTTGGAAGAGGGAAATTATATCTTCAGAGTAGAATATTGGAATGATGAAATGAGATCTAAATCTCGAATGGTAGGTTTCAACGCTAAGCTCTTGAATGAATACTTGAAATGTAAGCATGATATCAAGTATTCTCACAACAAAAAACCGCAGCGAGATGATGATCCGCGGATACTTGCTTCTATTAAATGGACGACATTAAAAAAGCTGGGAAGTACCAATGCGTATTATCAAAATGATGTTTCTGAGGGAGAAATACCTTTAGTTAATTATCATAATTTAGTTTTTTCAGATGACATCTTCACTCTCTCGCTCCTAATGCCCTCTTATGGCCTAAATAAAGAGACCGCTTTTTTGAATGTTCGGTGGCGACCTTTGAAAATGAATGAAGACTATAGTTGGAATACCGAAATTTGCGATAGCAATAATTTCGAACTCCTTAATACAAGAATAATACAACCAACACAGCATTTCAAGATAGCATGATTTCTTATAGGGATTAACAAGGGAATATCGATTGATCTTCCAATAATGGTGCAAAAATATATCAAGCTTGACAGCTCTATTTCAATCGCTGTTATTATTTTTTGAAATCTAAAAATTTATACACCTAGCATAGATAATAGCCATAATGCCGTTCACTGTTTCATAAAAAGGTATAATTATTTTTAATCAATTCTCTTAATATTTTGCTTGATATTTGGATTAGATCGTGAAATCTCTTAGGTTTAAAATCTAGAAACATTGAAGAAGAAAGTTCGCAAGCAAAAGAAAATACGTATAATAAAGCGCGTGAGTATTTAGACCAATTTATTCAACTTTATACCTCAATTAAACGTAAAATATTGCTTGGAGGTGATATAAATATTCTTAAAGGAAAAGAAAGGGCAAAGAATCCATGAATTATGCCCTAAATTTGTACGCGATGCTGAGAAAATCTTAGATAGTATCTTATAGCACATTTTAAATGAAAATATAAAAAAACTAATATAAAGTAAATACTTCTCTAATACTATTGAAATCCTCTGAATTCACGTTTTTCATCAGATTTTTTTTCTTTTTTTGAATCAGATAATATATTAAAAGTATTAGCAACTCCTAAGCGTTCTATTTCATCTTTCTCCTTTTTAACATCATGATCGTTTTCTTGCTCTTCCTCTGACATGGGAAAAATATAGCTCGTTTTAAAGTAAATATAATTACGTTTATTTAAATCTATACCTGCTCTCGAAAAAATTTAATATGAAAAGTTAAATTAAAAA
>DXJM01000431.1 GCA_019057355.1 Promethearchaeota archaeon
CCACTGTCTGCTCTTCATTCTTTCTTGCCCACATTATGAAGTCAGGATAAAAACCCGAAGTTTGAAAAAATTTTATTCCTCTCCTTGAGAGATTTCTTAAAAGAAATACTTCTCTGTCATTCACTTTACTTTTCTTAAGATAGTCCCTTAAGCCCCTTATAAATCGTGTTTCTCCATCATTTAGCTTTTCTGGTTCTGATTTTATGAATTCTTTATGCTTATCATATACCACCAGAGGAGTATATAAATGCCTATCAAAGTGCAAGGTAGGAATTTCATCAATATCTTTTTGATACAACTTATCCGCTTGTTTTAAGAGCTTCTTTATCTTTTCTATTTCCTGTTTTCTCTTTTGCCTTTCTTTCTTATCCTTTGGGATTTCTATTTTTAGAGTGTACTGATCATAGGTTAAGTTATCGTCCTCTTTAACCATAAAAGAAAATTGCATTTGTTTGGTCTCGATCTGCCTCAGCTTGTAGGTATAGAATTTATCAATATAGCTTCTTAACATTACCAAAATAATTTCTTCCAGATTACTTAAATCAAGATATCTTTGTGGACATACCTGTTCAGGGAAAGCATAAATTTTATAATTATGACTTCTTATTATCTCTGACAATCCATCCTTGCAAAGCCTTAGATTAGAGAACCCTTTGCTAATTTTATAATTAAGTATTTTGTGATAGATATTATTCCAATTAAGAAGGTCAATGTATTCTCCCAAATATACCTTTTCTGATTCTGTTTCACCTGTTGCAGTTTCCAATCCATGAGCAAGTTTGACTCTTGGCCGTATGTCAATCCTAATTGTTCTTAAAAGATTTTCATCAATTTCAAATTCTATGAAATGATTAGTAAAATCAAAGTCTTTGTCGGTCTTAAGAGTATATAACTTCTTCCATTTTGTTTCATCCAACCGCTTCATAGGTAGTCTTAGCTCTTCATACTCAACCTCTTCTTTTCGTATGGTTTCAAGAAATGAGTTTATATAATCAGCGTTTAATCCAAATATGTTGAGCGTCTCGAGTGATTTAACCTGATATTTATTTTCATCGCTCCTCTTAAGAGACAACGCCCTTCCTTTAAGTCTGACACCTCTTCCGAACAATTGTATTATCTGAGGACCTTCGCCCTTGCCCATATTGATTAGACCCATGGAACATACTCGCCAACTGTCCCATCCTTCAATAAATTTCTTTGCTCCTATGAGGATATTGATATTTGAATTGTTTTCATTTATCCGTTCAAAAAGTGAGGGGGTAAAACTATCCATCTTTTCTTCAAAGCGACTTTTTGCCAATAGTTTCTTAAAACTTGAAACGTCTCCTATATTTATGACTCCGAAATAGTTTGCTTCTCCTATTTTTAATCCGATTTCACCATCTGCTGATTTAAGTTCACAAAGTTGCAGGGAACCGCCATTTGTATTAAACAACCTTCTATAAATCTCATTTATTTTATAACCATTTTTTCTTATATGCTGAAATCTATCCTTGAAAATATCATTCCCATCTTGATCACGTAGACCTGATTTTCCATTAAGGATTTTGGTTATAATCCCTTCTAAAAACTTCTTATCTTCTACAATCTTCCTTAAAAATAAAACTACTTTCAGAACGTCCGAGTTCACTCCTGCACCAGATACTTTGCTCCCAATAAATGCCCACAAAGGTTTTTCTATAAGATAGTCTTTCAATTCATCTCTATAATTCTCATAAAGGAGCAATTGCTCATAAAAAGATAAAAGATTTGCAGTCAAGATGAAGTCTTTGTAATTCTTAGTAAAACTATCTTCTCTCAAATTATAGACATAAAAATCTTTCCCATAACCATCTTCATAGAAATACCTATAAGAATAATCAAAGAGAATTGCTTTAGAATATTCCTCAAGTAGTTCTTTATTCTTTTCATCTATTACCTGCCCAAAAGTAGCACTGTATTCAAAAACAAACCCGTATTTGCCCAAATCCTCACGCAATTTTTTCCATCTTTGCTCTTCTGTTGTTTGACCCTTATGCCCTTCATCAATGAATACAAGATTTCTCCCTTCAAAATAACTTGTTTCAACTCTAACCCCCGCTCCTTTTTTCTCTTCCGTAAGCTTATGAATATCAATTATAAACACCTGATCTTTGTGAAGAGTTAAACTGTCAGGATTTTCTGAATATAATCTGCAAGGAACTCCGCTTTTTTGCATTTCATTATAGTGTTGTTTTGATAGTCCTTCATTAGGAGTTACCATAATTATGTTGTCAAGGGCTTGAGTATTATACTTTAAAAACTGCCAGTAATTTATGTGCATTATCAGAGTCTTCCCACTTCCGGTCGCCATCCAGTAGGCTAACTTCTTAAGGTCTTTATCTTCAAAAAGAGAGATTCCTGTTCTTTCGGATTGATTATAGCCTTCTAAAAAAGAATTGAGGTCAGATAACAAATCCTGTTTTCTGTTGAAATACCTATCAAGATAAATCTCTGCGAATAGGACTGCTAAGTATTGAAAGTATTTTAGGACAATGTTCTCTCTTCTATGTTTACATAATTTTTCGGAGTATTCCTTTATTGCCAAATCATATTGTAAGAGGTCATTCCTGTCTATTTTTAAATTTTCTAATCCTATCAAAGCATCAGCAAAGAAACTTTTCCCATCATTATCAAAACCTTCTTTTTTGTTTTTAAGTTCTTCTCTCAAATCAGAGATACTATTTACGCCAAAAAGAGAGAGAAAATATTTATTTAAGATAAGATATTTCTCAAGTTTCATCTTAATCTGTTCCCAAATCTTCTAATACTTTCTGTATCATTGGTTTTAATCTTGGAATTTCTTCCTTCACCACAAGCCAGACATTTTCAAAATCTACTACAAAATAGCCATGTATAATCTTATCTCTCATCCCTGACATATCACGCCACGGAATTGAAGGATATTTATTCCTTATGTTATCAGATACATTTTTAGTTGCCTCACCAATAACTTCAATGCACCGTATAACCGCATCACAGGTTTTATTATCCTGGAGAAAGTCCTCTTTTTTTATTTTTTCAATATGTTTTTCTGCTCTTTCCATATACTCAAGGATGTCCTTAATATACAACTTATGTTTTCTTCTAATCATAATGGGATTGCCTCTTTTAGAATTTCATCTCTTAATTCAACACGAATATTTTTCTTGGGAACCACATCAACCTTAATTCCAATAAGATCAGAAAGATAATTTTCAAGAGAGACTATTTTTAACAAACTTACAGGTTTTTCAAATTCTACAAGAATATCCACATCGCTTGACTCCTTTTGCGCATCTCTCACATAAGAACCAAAAATACCAAGTTCTTTAACACCATATTTTTCTTTCAAGTTGTTTTTATGTTTGTTAAGAATTTCTCTTATTTCATTTAGGCTTTTCATCTTATACCCCCATCAATGCTTTAAATTCACTCTCTATTGGCTTATAACCCTTCACAAAACTGTCTCCATTTATGAAAATTTCATCCGGGCTGAAACTTGCAAGTTCTTTGTCAATTATTTCCTTATCTTTTTTAAGGTTGATGTTCTTGAAAGACCTCCATACAATAGCGGTTCTTCTATTGTCCCTTTCTCCAAACACAAATACATACTTTCTTCCATTCTTTTTTAGAAATTTGTATTTATCTACCTTTAGGCCGATTAGATAATTGAAAGTTTCTACCAAATCAACATTTACCCCGTTAGAAAAATCTTTTCTAACGGGGTGAACAATTTCTTCATCCTTGCCATTTGAAATTATTTTTAGTTTATATTCAAATGGGTTTTCAAAATGCTGAAAGTTCAAAAGAGAAGGGCTCCCTTCGGTCTCAAATTTAAGCATATACTTCATCAGATATTCACTCTTTGCCTCTTCAGAGAAAAACTCAAGCATCTTTTGTGCTCTTTCTTCCTGTGGAAATTCTATATTGTGGAGGCTATCTTCATACTGCTCAAGATAGTTATATTTAATTATTTGACTTACTCCATCCATATCTTTGGGCTTGCCATCTCTCCAGTTAAATGAATAACAAACTTTTTTAAGTCTTGGAATTATTACATCATCAAAATAATCTGCCATTTCTATAAGGATATATTTTCTTTTGCTATTATCTTCTCTGTTTAGCTTCATTACTGCGTGGGCCGTGGTGCCGGAGCCGGCGAAGTGGTCAAGAATGATATCAGAAGGAGCATTTGACGCTGCACCTATTAACTCCATGTAAAAAGATACTGAATGGCAATAAGGGAAATTTTCTAATCCCAATGAATCAAGATCCACCTTGCCACGTTTGGCATCTCGGATAACTGACGAAATCTGCCTTTTTGATTCTTCTGATAAGAATCGCTTTTGTTGGGGCTGCGTAGTTTCATCCGGTCCGAAAATAATTTCTCCACGTTTGATCATAGCTTGAAGTGTTTCCGGGGTACGCGAGAAGCCGTTTGGTGGAACAGCACACGGCTTGTCGGTAGCAGGGTGGATTAGAGGTTGGAAAAACTTTGGGTCTGTTCGTGGTTCAGGAGCCCTCAAACTGACACCACGATAGATGCGGCCATCGTTGTCCAGGAAACGATATGCTTTCTCTCCACCGCTAAATTCGGAGGTCTTACTAACCCATTCAGCATATTCTTTCCTAACCTTTTCAGTGATACCTCCATGCTCTCTTATGAGTTCTTGTGCCTTGTTCAACATGCATCGAATGTTCTTGCTTCGAAGATTAATCGGTTTGTCTGTCCTCGACCTCCAAATGACATATTCATGCTGAGTTGCTACTCCTCGCCCCGCGGTCATCGGATTCCTTTTGTCCCATACTATAGTTCCTGCATTTGGGATTGGGAAGTTCTCGAAAAGCAGATGAAGTCGCTCATGCTCATTTTCGTCGATATGACAGAGAAATGAGCCTCCTGAACCTAATAGCGCAAGACCTGCAGCGATACGATTTTCCATCATAGCAAGCCAACTCGAGTGCTGATAATCGTTCTTGTAAAGGAATCCGCTGGTTTGTGTGTTATAGGGAGGGTCAATGTGAATACACTTCAGGTAGCTTCGGTACTTTTCAAGCAATAGGTTGAGCGCCTGCCAGTTTTCGCTTTTGATTAAAATGCCATCAAGCAAATCGTCAATGTTTCCTGATTCTCCTAACTTTTCAAGCAATCTTTCTTTAAAATCTTCACTGAAATACTTTGTATCAACGGGGAGTTTGAGATTGCTTCGGGACTTCGTCCCTCGCAATGACGATGGGGAGAATTCAAAACCCAGTTCTTGCCATTCTTTTAATTGTTTCTTATTATCTAAAATCTCTTGGCAAAAATCTTCTGGTATGCGGTCAATAGTAAGGATATAATCGGTTTTTAAGACAAACTTTTTCTTTTCCCAGAGCATCTTTTGATAATCTTCAATCTGGGATAAGAACTCAATTATTTTTTTTCCAATATTTTTTACAACCTTTGCCCTTGTAATGTGCCTATCAAAATATCTTTCCTTTTCTGTATCAAAACTCTCAATATCTAAAACTTCTGTCTTTATGAAGTAATCCAGTTCTCTTTCAAGGAATTCTTTCAAGTTTTTATGAATAAAGAAATCACTCGTAATTTTTCGGGTATATTTATAGAGGTGCTTTTCAAGAATTGTTTTCTCATCCTGGGTTTCAGTCAAAATGGCTTTTGGTTCCAAGGAAGTTATGAAAGTTAAGATTTTATCTTTCAAAACAGGATTTAATTCATCTTGGGTTATTCCGGTGGTCTTTGCTTTGCCTTCTTTAGTCTTTATAGGATATTGTTTTAAATCTCCATTGGTGAGCATCCTATATTCAAATTTTATAAGGCAGGCTTTGTTTGAAATTTTGACTGGGTCATCTGGAGAGAGAAAGAAATATCTTCTGTTGCCCTTAACATTGCCA
>DXJM01000432.1 GCA_019057355.1 Promethearchaeota archaeon
AGAACATTAACGATTTTTAGTATTTTGAAGATTACGAGATTATTATAATCTCATAACCCTATTTTTTCTTTTATCAATATAATTTGCTAAAAAAGAACTTAATCGACTGATTTGTATTTTAATTGATACTTTTGGACCTAATTTCTTATATAATACATTTAATAAGAGTCCGTATAATATCATTGTCATGATTAGAAAAAACCAGAAAGTCAGATCTACATTAAACAGGTTTAAGAATATGAGGGTCAGGAGATAATGAGATGCATAAACCGTGAAAGAGTAATATGAAAAGTAAAAAAGAAATCGGTAGTTTTTTTTGAATTTTATTAATTCATATTCCTCAATAAAAATGAGTAAAGATATTAAAAATATATCGACCCCTAATGCATAAATCCTCCAAGGAAGTGACCTGATATGGGCCCAACCTTGACTACTAAAAAGATCTGGAAATTCTAGTAGATATCCAAGACATATTAATATGATACTTATGATTATACATGGTATCAAGATATTATTTTTCAAGTATTTTTTTTTCGAGGCATTATTTTCGATTAAAAGATATTTAAAAATTAAATCTCCTATGACAGTACCGATAATGAAAAAACTAAAAAACCATAAAATAGAATCGAGCTGTTCTGTCGTATATAAAAGCATAAATACTAAAGATGGTTCTTCGCCCAATGAAGGTCTAATGAAGAAAAGAATTATTTCATTTACTACCCAAAATGCTATCGCAATAGCTATTCTCACGAGGTTTGATCTCTTGAATAAAGGCCAGGCTAAAATCAAGCTTATTGATATGACTTGTAAGAAATCCCATGCAAATATCCACCACCACATGTTATTATATATGGCTAAAATTAAGTTTACAATGAATCCGATTAGAAAAATAATCAATGCACGAAAATAATATTCATTTCTTGCATTTTTCATTGAAAATGCATTCTCCCGGGTGTTACTTTCTCTTTTTTTAAAGGCTATAAAACTACTAATGCCAGAAAGAAATAAGAAAGCACATGCTCCTATTGAATCAGTAATATTCCAGAGAAAATCGTATAATAGGTATCCGCTGTTATTTAACCATTGGGGTATAATATGAGCCGTAACAAGCCATATCATGCATAATCCTCGGAATGTATCAATACTTTTAATTCTCTTCATCATGTATTATAAATCGAATTTATGATATTGTCTGAAAATTTAAGATTTTAAATTAATTTTAGGAAAACTATCTTAGTTTGTAATGCTAAAAAAAATAGATGTTCTAAAAATAGATCGTTTTTGGAGTTTGCTTCGTAGATCTATCTTTTGTTATATCCATTGTGATTGACCAAATATCTTCATCCCATCTCTTATCATTATTATCTAACTTTAATGCTTCTCGAATGGTCTTTATTGTGCTTGAATAACTAATTTTCTTGTTATTTTTCACTTTCTCTTCTAGAAATTTCTCTATTTCTATTTTTATTATTTCTGGTCCTATTTCGAATGATTTTATTGGAGTAAATACAGGAAGAGAAGATTCTTGATTAGTTGTAAGTATTTGTTTTAACATAGCTAAATTATTTAACTTTTCTTTTAGTTTGATGGGGGAAAGGTCGAGCTTGTTCAAGATAAATTCTATTTCTTCTATTCGGGGTTTTCTATTGTTAATTTTTTTGAAATAGACCATAAATGAAAGATAAGCCAATTCTTCATCGTTTAATGGGTCAATTCGACCTATTGTTATTTTTGAACCTTCTGGTAAGTCAAAACTAATATTTAGATGTAGTGGAATATTCGTTATCAAATTCATATAATCTACTGAATTATTCTGCAAAATGTGATATACCTTTTTTATATCTTCTTTCGTAATCAGGTTAGAATTTTTAGAAATCTTTGTTTCAAGCCCCATCGTTTTAATTCTATAAAGGCCCTCATTACCAAAAAATTCTATAATGATATTTGGACAATCAATAGCATCTTTATTATATTCAATATTAGAAATATATTCATATTCAGGATAATCTCTGAGCATGTCAAAAAATATGCATATCGCTTTTTCTACTTGTGTTGTTCTTAACGAGTCTGTTATCTTGTTATCTAATAGTTTTGATTTGAGCTCCTTTTTCTCAATAAATGATAATAAAATATCATCTCGTTGCCTAAATATTTGAAATGCTTTTTCAAAACTGTCTATATATTCCACCTTTTTATCTTTCTTGTATTTTTCGATGAGAAAGTAAAATTGTTTAATTGTTTTACGTAAGTCTTGTCCATGGTTCTCATAAACATATTTCACACTATTAATACCAAACGGAAATAAAGCGTTTTTTGGGGATGGTTTTTCCTCAAAATTAGACCAAAATTTAGTTAAATACATGTTTACTATCTCAATTATATCATTAGGATTCATGTTTGTTAGTGCAATTGTCTTAGACCAGTTATCTAACTGTAATCTTTGATCTTCTTGGAGAACTTCATCGAATGCTACATAAGCATCAAGGGTGCCTGTAAGAACCAAGGTCATGTATTTCTTTTGTCGTAAATTTAAGAGCAAGGAAAATAAATTGAGAAATACTTCTTCTTTTTGTTGGGACACTCCTGCTTCTAAATGATCAAAAATAATAACCATGGCAGTTTTTTCATCAAATGACCAACGTAAGAGCTCAATTATTTCATCGAGATACTTGGATGCATCATTATCAGTTTCTATGCTTACACCTCCATGTGTGCCCGTTCCTCCTAGCGCATTTGAAGCTTCTAAAGCTTCGGGATTTTGAATGTGAGCTTTCCAGAAGATTAAGAGATAACTGAGATTGACAGGGATTTTCTTTTTCAATGTAATTGCGTTTTTATTGAGCAATTCAATTAATTTTTCATTAAAACTTGCCTCATTAATTGCTTTAAGGAGATAATCATCATCTTCGAGAATATTTGAAATTTCTTCTTCCGAAAATTCCTCTAATAATTGCTTTTGAAAATTGTTTATATCCTCATTGTTGAATATTTTAATAAATTGCTTGATTGAATTTAAAATTAGCTTGTCGATAAATTCGGTTTTTTCTATCTTTGAGAGAATTTGACGATACAAGGATCTCATGTTAAAATCATCTGCTTGACCACTTGTTTCCATGTATATTATTGGGACGGGATATACTTCATTTAATTTTTGAGCACACCAGCAAATCAAAGTTGATTTTCCTATTCCTTGTTTTCCCATAATTCTAATCAATTTAGGCTGGATTGCATTAATACTGTCATTGATTTCATTAGATACTTGAAAAATATATTCATCCCGGCCATGACAGAAACTTGGAGGATTGTTGTAAAAATTTGTCGCAAAGGGTGGTTTAGGAAATGGATTCTCATTTTTTGGATCCAGTAAAATTGTTGTACATTTTTTGAGCCAATCTTTATTTTCTTCTGCTATTTTTAATTCTTCTAACGTCATTTTTTTCATATTTTATTTTTTATTTAAATTTAAACCATACAAATTCTTTACCATCTTGAATTAAAGGGCTTCCACCAATATTTTTCCCCGTTTGAAGATCGATTTTGTATTCCATGAATAATTCATATAACTGGGAGTGAATATCTTTCGTAGGTAAGGGTAAATAATCCTTGATTTTTTCAGTTAAGTCCGAGATAGACACAAAATCTCCAAAACGTTTTTCCATGGAACTATAAACCACTTTGAGTATTCTAAGAAATTGATTTTCTGAAATTTGAGTATCTTTTTTTTTTTTCTTTTTAATTTTATCTTGATTTTCCAAATTTGAAAGACGATAATCGATTTTTGAAAAACGCTTGAATATTTGTTGCATGTTAACTTGAATCTCATTTAATATCGTTGATGCGGAATAAATTTTTGCATTTATTGTTTGAATTTGTTTATCTGCTTGAGTTATTCTCCATTTTAAATAAGGAATCGATAAATCATGATAGACTTTTCCTGTCTCGTTTTCAAATTCTATTTGATCTTCTCTTGAAGTCATTTCATTAAAAGAATAATTTTAATCTCCTTAAATTTATTATATCTTACTTCTATTTAACTGTTATGTTTGGTTGGCTATAATTGTATTCCGAATAGTAAATGTGGTTGCAATTGTGAACACCCAATCCTTCCGACAAAAATAAGATGATAAAGAAAGGGAAAAAATAATTTTCTTTATTAAATACACTCTATACAATTAAAATCAAACCAATAGATCATTTTAAATATGATTGATTGGTTGCCTTTCAAAAAACTATAATATTTAAAATATTGCATCTTTAATTCAGGAAGGTGAAATTTATGGATTGCCCGAAATATTTATATAATTAGTTCAAATATAGAATCTTATAAAATTAAAATCCACTAAACCCTAATTGTTTTTATTTGTATCATGGTTGAAAGATAAATTTTTAAAAAGATCGGAAAGCATTTCATTATATTTATTCTTATTAAGGTTTTTTAAAATATTTAGGGCAATAATTTCAAATTTTTCTTCAAAATCTTCTGCATTTTCAAGCAAACTTAGCACTAACACGATATAGTAGCCTAATTCTGATCCAGAATAGTATGTGATCAAATTGATATCCTTTATATTTAGACTTATCAATCCAGGTTCTTTACTGAATCCATGAAGATTTAATAGATGTAGCAATGTTTTTTCTGATAAATTTAATTCCTTATCCTCGGGGTATTGCGCTTCTTTTATCAATGGCTATGCGCTCATCCCATTTCAATATCATTAGTCCAAGGGGCATTTTAAAACCGCATCTATTGAAAAATGTCTTAAAATTATTATCAATTTTTACTTATCTTGTATTTTTTAAAAAATAAAAAGAGTAA
>DXJM01000433.1 GCA_019057355.1 Promethearchaeota archaeon
AAATCTTAATTTAAATAAAAATATTTGTCAAAATTAAGACAATATACTAATATAAAAATAAAACTCTCTTAAATAATTTGTTGTATTAAACCAGAGAGAAAAAATAATATAGTTATTTAGAATGGTCTCTTGGGAAAGCCCCCCCTAAATGGTCCTGGAATCCCTCCAGGACGTCTCCTTCCTATTGGGCGCCCCCAAGGTCCTATAAAACCCCCCATCATTGTAGTTCTTCCATGATTGTCATGTAACGTGTTATCAATACTAAGAACAAATCCTAGTAAGATACGTCGATCTGTTTCATTATCATAAATTCTTAAAGCATATGTATCTTTGAAATCAAATAAACCTCTTAAAAATACATCTCTCCAGCGATCTGCTTTCTCAATTTCTGCTACAAGTTTTCCTGTAGAACAATCTACAATTTTAAATGACCATCCCATGAAATTACCGTCAGCCTCGTACCATCTATTCCCGAGAGGATCTTCTAAAAAATATTTGTGATGAAATACTGTTAGGATTTTTTTTTTAATCTTTGCTATGACATTTCCCGCAGGATCCATTAATGTTTGAGCCTGTCTTGCACTAACGATTTTTTCATGAATTACTGCTTGTACGGTCCCGTCCACCTCCTGTATTTCAACTCTTCTTCGTACACTAAATATTTTACGGTTCATCTTTCCAATAAGAGTGCCTCGTTCATCAAGAATATCTCCAAACCCCATATCCCAAACAGTCTCTTTAATTATATAATAGTTACGATTAATGTCAAAAATACTTCCCATTAAAGATACATTAGATAGTGATGGAGCACTTCCGACATTATCATAAGAACTTTCTTGAGATTGCTTGGTTGATGGTACAGAGGGAATGGGGCATCCACATTTTTCACAAAATTTCTGAGATTGATATTTGATTTCAGTACCACAATCAGGACAATAAGTCATTTTTTTTTTCACTCAAATATATTCTAAATTAATTAAGAAATAACAATAGTCTTTAATAAATAATGTGGAGACCAATAATATTCCTTGTAGATCCAGGTGGTATTATGCTAATATTACATGGAAATATATGAGGAGAAGTCATTTTCTAATTATTAAATACAAATAAGTTTATATGGGGTTTAAATAATAATCATGAAATTAATCACTTGTCATATCCCAGAAGCTTATATTTCTGGAATAGAGGAATTGGTTAGCCAGAACATGTATCCGAATCGTTCGGAGGTAATTCGCGTAGCAATACGTGACTTATTAAAAAATGAGCTTAGCACGCTGCTTCGTAAGGAATAAATATTTCTTTTTTTTCTCTTTTTTTGTTTTGGGAAAGTTCCGAACATGAGCAAGTATATTTATATTTTTATCTATAATCTCAAAAATTTTTTTATTGAATGAATATTTTTGAACTTGATGACCATTCTGTCTAAGAATTTTAAATTTATAGACAGTCACTGCCATTTTTTTCCACCCACTATATTTAAATCAATTTGGAATTTTTTTGAACGACCAGATGAGCAGGGAAATGCCACCCAATGGCCAATTAAATACAAACTGGAAACGGAAGAACAAGTGAAATTTTTATTGGACAACGACGTTCAAGGTTTTACGACATATAATTACGCTCATAAAGCAGGAATGGCGGATTATCTCAATGAATGGACTAATGGATTTTCACGAGCACATAAAAATGCGATACCTTTTGGATGTGTATGGCCTGAAGATGAAAATCGATATGAACATGTAAGAAAAATTATTGATGATTATAATTTTAAAGGCATAAAAATTCACATATTGGTTCAAGATTTTTATCCCGCAGATAATAGGATGGATGACGTGTATGACTTGATATTTAACAGGGGAAAATGGATTTGCTTCCATGTGGGAACTGCTCCCTATCGAAATAAGTATGTGGGGCACAAACATTTCACTAAATTTTTAGAAAAATATCCAGAAATGAACATCATAGTGGCCCACATGGGTGGCTTTGAATACCAGAAATTTATGGACTTGCTCAACAAACATGAAAATTTATATCTGGATACCACGATGATATTTATTCCTGACAATATATTTCCAGAGAGGCATTCAAAACGACCCAATGAAGAGGATTTAATCACCTATCACGACCGAATTTTATACGGATCTGATTTTCCAAATATTCCCTATGATTATCAATGTTCACGAGAAGGACTCCTGAAAATGGACCTTCCAAAAAAGGTACTTGAAAACATTTTTTATAATAATGCTAAAAAGATATTTGAAATAAAATAGAAATTAATATCAAAAATAACAAACAAAGTTAAACTGGTACTAAACATGAGAGAAATTAGCAATGATGACAAGTTATTTTATTTTGAAAAACATTTTTTTACGTTAGATGGACTCTGGATGATCGAAACCGAAGAAGCTACTGATTGGGATACCGCACTAAAAATCGATACAAAAGTATGGATTCGATTATTACAGATAATTATCCGTCGAATTAAGAATTATTTAGAAATTAAAACAAATTCTCTGAAGGATTTAATTGAAATCCTCACTTTTAGGTGGAGCGTAGAGAATTGGAACTATAAAATTGAGAGTCTAAAAGAAAATGAGGTTATCATAACTATCCATAAATGTCCCTATAATTCAATGATGAAGAGAAACCCAGAAAGACATGACAAGATACCATTAATTTGTAAAGAAATGTGCATTCCTTTTTATGAAGCTATTATTAAGGATTTTAATCCAGAAATCACAATTGAGCGCGATAAATACATGGGCTTAGGTGATAAAACTTGCAATTTCCATTTCAAGTATTAATCTCATAAATTATTGATCTATAAGACTAATTGATATTTTTAAGAGCTTTTTTTTGGCTTCATTAACATTTTTCATTATAAGCTCGTGTCCATCTATAACTTTTCGAGCTTCGATTTTTATATCCCTGTATACATCAAGAAAATCCTTAACTTCAATATCAGAATCTTCCCATATTTTTACCACTTTATCAATACATATAATAGTATCTTCGGTACCTTTCATGTTCCAGAGGCTGGTCAGTAAGGTTTCTCTGAATTCACCTTGAACTGGTTGAGGAATAAAAGTTGCAATGAAGCTTTTTGCGATATCTTTTCCAAAAGGATTTATAGAATTGGCGTTGCCAATCCAATCACGATCTAATATAAGAATTGCCCCATTAATATTTTTTTGTTCATCAATATGAATTTCAATGGTGATGTATTCTTGAAAGCCTCCCGTTTTAAATACCAAAAAAGATGGTAATGGATTTACGGGGTGAATTTCGTATAAATTGAAGAAAGTATAAAAATCCGTTTCCATTAATTCGCATAATTTCATTTTATCGTGGATTACAGCACACCTTCACGCATTGGTCAATTTTTATATCAGATACGATACTCTATTGAAAGTCTTGAGTGATAATTCTTTATTGCTTGTAAAATGGCAAGTGAAATGCTAAAACACTAAAGAGTAATTTTAGCTACTATTTAAAAATTATTAGCCTCTGATAAGTTTCTCTTGTTTTTATATTCAATATATTCGAAGCTAAAAAATAAATGGATTCCATTAGCGCAGCCCATAAGAAGATGATGTATACCATGCACTATAGGTGTTTTTGACAATATTGGGATTCCATGCATGACAATGCAGCCAGCTATCGAGTGAATTATTGCTTACAAATGAAGATACATTGAATAAGATAATCCTAGAAAAAAATACTTGAAGATTACATTTAAAGCTAAAAATATATAGGAAATGAAAAAAGAAGCAAATGAGGGAAAAAAGTTATTGTTTTAGAAATATTTTTTTTACAAGAGCTGGCAATGTGAAAGCTATATATAAGAGAATTGCACTAGTAATTGTTATCATTCTGCTTAAAACAACCGTCAAGGCGATTAATGGGGTCAATATTTCAACACCAGCCCCAATTGCAAAAAAAATCATAGATAAAAGCAAAAACTTTCCTTTTAACCTTACTTCAGGTTGTTCTGCTATTAAACATTGCCTTGCCATTAGAAGTCCGGTAATTATAAACAGGAATAAGGAAGTAAAGAGGTATATTTGACTGAATAAGCTCGATTGAACATCAAAATATGATTCGTTGTATTGACCTATGAATTCCATATCGGATATTAAAAAGATAAAGAAAAAAGTCTCAAAAATCACATAAATAATGACTATTATCGACATTATTCTTTTTTTATAGGTCTTTGCCATGAGATTAGTAATTACAAGAAACCAACCCCCTATCGATATCGGTAAAAAACCAAGAACAAATATGTAATAAAGCTCTATGCTTAAATAACTTTCAATGGTTAAAATCATGACTAAATTAATCGCATCGGACATCCAAATTATCGATAAAAAAAACAATGAAATACTTACATAAAGAATATTTTTTTCTTTATATTTGGCATATCTTACTATAAAATGTAACATTAAAACTATGATGACGACGACAAAAATCAAGCTAAAAATTCCTTGCAATAATTCTACTAAAGTTAAAGTAAAAGCCATAAAATCCGTAATAATTGCTTATTTAAAAAACTTATCTATAACTCCTAAAATTAAGTTATAAAGGGATAAATGAAAATTTCATATTATCAATCGATTTTATAATCTAAAAAGATGAAAAAAGAAAAAACTATACTTGTTTTTAAAATCTAAACAAAATTCATAAATTCTGAAACGGTAGATGTTTCAAATACATCAACTTTAAAATTTTCTTTTAAGACTGAAAAAAGAAAATCCAAGTATGCATTTGAAACGCCTACAGAAAACTTTTCTAAAAGATGATCCACGATAAGCTTTCGGTTGATAGGATTATTTTTTTTAACCGAATGATTTATGATAGATTCTGCGATTAGGAAGACTTTATAAATTTCGTTTTTTAGAATTATCAAACTCGAATCAGGGTTGCTTTCAGCTAGGAATTTTTGAACCATCATTTCCTCAACTCTTACTCGTTTTTCTTTTAAAATACTAAATTTATCTCGAATGACATTTACATTGTTAAAAATAATAGCATCTTTATATCCACTTTTATTTTTTCGATATTGACTCATGCTTATTATACTATTATCGAGTTTAAAAGTATTATTAAAAATATAGTCCAAAAATCCTGATAAATGAGTTTGTAATATTTCAGATTCATCAATAAAAATAAATTTTTTATTAAGAAACCTACAACGCAAGATGTAGCTCAAGGTATGAGCCGTTATATTAATCGTTATTAAATAAAGGTCAAAATTTTTCTTAAGCCCATATTCTGTTGACGTATCTAATTCAATCATTGGAAGCTCGACGGTAAAATCAGTAACGAAGCAATCCCGAACAGTAAAATGTTTATCTATATATACCACCACAGAGTGAGGACAAATGATATTACTTTGCACGGTTACCGCTGTAATCCCCCGTGTACTATTGTTAATTACTCTATGGGTTACATCTATCACTCCGCTCTTTAAACATATTGGACATTCAATTTTTACTTTTTCCATGATTAAATTTTAAAAAAACTTTTTTTTATTTATTGTATCTTTTTCGCATAATCCACAGAATGTTTTTAGTTACTTATAAAATTATAGTATTTAGGAGATATCTGCATATTACAACGATAAGGGTAAAAGTACGCGAAATGATGATATCAGTCTTTTTTTAGGCACTATTTAGGTATAAAAGAACCCTATTTTTTTTTATTATTAAATTTTATTCTATTAAATCTCTAATTTCCTCTAAGAAAATTAAAAACAAG
>DXJM01000434.1 GCA_019057355.1 Promethearchaeota archaeon
TGACGAAATATTTGAAATTAAGACACGAGGCCAACCCGTTTGTTCCCAATGCATGTCTGCTGGTGTTCCTTACTGGTATGAGTTCAATTGCAGACACCTTCCGCAGGAGTTGCAGGCATTTAATATGCAGACATGTTGTTACATCGATACAGGATATGGTTTTTCAGAAAAGCAAAAAGTTTCATCCAACATTAATTCAAGGGCTTCGAGGACGCCGTTTCACGCCTTCTTTGATTTGAGAGGGTTTAACGATATCAAATCCTTACGCTGGGATCCGGTCGAATGGCGGCTTTGTCATATATCTATCGACAAAATCCAGGTGGAGATGAAAAATGGCGATGTCCGTCTCGTTGAGCCTGAAAATTTAGTTACGAATGGCGAGCGTATCTCGGACAATGAACTCCGGTTTGATACGATTGATCCCTGGGTTGTTATTCCGGCTGAAGGGCAGATCAATAATGTGATAATAACAGGAAGTTGGCTTGTCAAGGACGTTGACGAAACAATTCCTCATCTAAACCAGGAGATTGTCCAATCCAATATGAAAATTCAATCTCTGCAACAGACTATCACAGATCATGATGCACAGGTTGCTTTGCTTGACGGGCAGACCCGGCAGCAGGCAGCCCAGTTGATGCATGTATCCAATGAGCTTGCCAGTATCAAGCAAAGTGTCGTGTGGCGGCTGTTGATGAAATTCCATAATGGATTTGTCGAGAGGGCTCTTCCACAAAATACCCGCAGAAGGGAGTTATATGATCTTGGATTAAAGGGTTGCAGAATCCTTGTAAATGACGGAATAAGAAGTCTATGCTGGCATTATAAGGAACGGAAAAGGGTCAAAAAATTTGAGAGTGGCTTGAACCTTCAAGCTGATAACTATATGAAAGAGGTTATTGAATCAGCATTTGCTATCCAGGATGTCAGAGGCATCGTTTTCGATAGACCTCCTAAGAATCCGGACGTTTCTATTATAATTCCTGTTTATAACAACATTGAATGCACACTCAACTGCCTTAAATCCATCTCCATGAATACCAGGGGTTCTTTCGAGATTGTGATCGTCGATGATGCATCCGAAGATGATGTGCAAGATGCGCTAAAGAATATCGGTAATATAACTGTTATTAGGAACGAAAATAACGCTGGTTTCGTTGAATCATGTAATAAGGGCGCGAAGCGGTGTAAAGGAAAGTATATACTCTTTTTAAACAATGATACGCTTGTCACTGAGAATTGGCTTGAACCCCTCATACAAGCAATGGAGTTACAAGATGTCGGAGCAGTTGGGGCGAAATTAGTTTATCCTGATGGGAGGTTGCAGGAGGCAGGAGGAATTATTTGGAATGATGCTTCTGGCTGGAACTATGGCAGAGGCGACGATCCAGCAAAACCTGAATATAATTTTGTTAGAGATGCAGATTATTGTTCTGGAGCAGCCCTGATTGTGAGAAGAGATTTATTCGAAGAACTAGGTGGATTCGATGAGCAGTTTAAACCCGGTTATTATGAAGATACCGATCTATGTTTTTCTATCAGAGATTTGGGCTACAGGGTCTTATACCAACCAAGATCTGTTGTGACACATTTCGAAGGGCTGACCAGCGGGACAGATATTAACACTGGAATGAAGAGGTATCAGGAGGTTAACAAGGAGAAATTCTCGAGGAAATGGAACCAAGTCCTCACTAAAGAGCATTACAAACCAGATCACATGAATTTATTTCCTGCGAGGATTCGGACTGCCGGGAAAAATATTCTTGTAATAGATCATTACGTGCCTACATATGATAGAGATTCAGGCTCACTCAGAATGTATCACCTTCTCAAGATTCTGGCTGAACTCGGTCACAGTGTGACTTTTATTGGAGATAATCCTGCAAGACTTGAACCCTACACAACCGAATTGCAGCAATCAGGTGTTGAGGTCCTCTTCTGGCCTTATATATCCTCTATCGAGGAATACCTGCTAAATAAGGGTAATTTCTTTGATATTGTAATTCTTAGCCGGGCCCATATTGCCAAGAAACACATTTACCCAGTTAGGAGGCACTGTAGGGATGCCAAGATAATATTTGACACAGTAGACCTGCAGTTTTTGCGAGAGTCAAGGCAAGCAGAGGTCGAAGGGAAGAAAAATATTCTTGTTGAGGCAGAGGAGTCGAAGCAGTTAGAACTGCAACTGGCCAGACTGAGTGATGTTACCTGGGTTGTTAGCCCAATTGAGAGAGAAATTCTCAGTAAAGAAGATCCCTCTTTACGGGTCGATGTGGTTTCAAATATTCATATAATTAATGGTTGTCTAAATCCTTTTTCAGAACGGAAAGGTATCCTATTTCTGGGTGGCTTTGCTCACATGCCCAATGTCGATGGAGTTAAGTGGTTTGTCGAGGAAATTTTCCCATTGATTAAAGAGGAAATCCCTGATTTAACATTTTATATTGTCGGCAATGAACCGCCCTATGACATTACATCGCTAAACTCCCAAGATATAATCGTTACGGGATATGTCGAGGATTTAAGCCCGTATTTCAACAGTTGCAAGGTTTTCGTATCGCCCTTGAGGTATGGGGCAGGAGTGAAAGGAAAGATCAATCAGAGTATGAGTTATGGTTTGCCTGTTGTAACAACTTCGATTGGAGCTGAAGGCATGGCCCTAGTTGATGGAAAGAACGCTTTAATCTCAGATCAGCCTGAAGAGTTTGCGGATAGTGTGGTGGAATTATATAGAAATGAACAACTTTGGAGTGTACTTTCGCGGAACTCAATAGAGAATGTCAGAGAGAATTTTTCCTATGATATGGCGAAAGAAACTCTGAGAGAGATGATTGATAATCTCCGTGTAAAATCCTGAAAGCACAGTCTAGTTGAATTAGTTTCGCTGCAGAGTTGATATTATCATGGAAATGTATACCCGAAATAGTTTAGAACATAGCTATTCAGAAAAGTGTTGTGTATGTGGGAAGATTGCTCCCTTCGCTGCCAAAGGAGAGGATTCGGTGAGGGAGGCAACCTGCCTATCTTGTGGCGCATGTACGCGGAATGGCGATGTGGCACGGGCTATTATTCAAACATTTGTTGGGCACACTTCCCTTTCCCTTGAAGAAGCCTTGCCTTATCTCAAAGATTTGACCATCTATGAAGCGCAGGCGAGTGGACCTATCCATGACCGTCTTAAATCTTTACCGCACTATATTGCATCGGAATATCTTGATGATGTGCCGCTAGGCAGCCAGAACAAATCAGGTGTCAGATGTGAGGATCTTCAACAACTTTCATTTTCGGATAACACTTTCGATCTCATTATAACTCAGGATGTTCTGGAGCATATCAGAGAACCAGAGAAAGCATTTTCAGAGATATGGAGAGTACTGAAACCTGGAGGGTGCCACATCTTCACCATACCCTACCACGCAGGGGAAAAGACAATAAAAAGGATTGAGGTAGTGAATGGTGAAGATATGCATTCTCTCCCGCCCGTTTACCACGGTGACCCCTTGAGGGGGGAGGGAGCACTTGTTTATACCGACTTCGGTGATGATATCGTCGATATGTTATATTCTGTCGGTTTACTTACGCAGATAATCTCCTACACCAAATGTTACCGTACAGAAGAGATACCAGCTGCTAAGGATAAAGAAGGGTTTCAGGTTTATTTATCGTTTTACAGTGGAAATGAGTTGTCCAAGTTCCTCAAGTACAATTCAATCGTTTTCAGATCGGAAAAAGTTTTAAAAATTGGAGATGTGGCGGTTTCCGAGCGAAGTAACGGGGAATGCTTGCCTGATAACCGGATAGCCGGTTTTGACGGTCACCTACAACAGACTATTAACAGATCCCAAAACTCAAAAGGTGAGAGTGGAGAAAAGCAAGAGTTTATCATTCACAATCGGATGGCAGGACTCTATAGCGGATTTATGGGGCTGATTTTGCCTTATGGTACCAGTAGGCGGGATAATTATGACCTAGCGCTTAAAGGATGGGGGATTTTGGTAAATGAGGGCTGGAGGAGTTTATACTGGCACTATAGAGAACGAAAACGAGTAAAGAATATTTCGAATAACTGCCCACCCATTTTCTCTGACAGGTAAATTTCGCAGGGTGAGGAGGGGCTTCCTGTCTTCTAAAAACTGGATTCCTGGTTCAACTGCGTGTTGCCCCTTGTAATGAGTGAGGATCGTATCCGGGTTTAGATCAGGATCATTCATTGTGAGGGTAAAGCGGCCCAGCTGCGCGTCTGGCTCGCAGGCAAGCTCGGGGGCTTTCCATATCTTCTCTAGTTTTTCGGGCAGAATCGTTCCGTTTCTCTAGATGCTTCATATATGTCTTCTCTTTCGCGTGCCTTTCCTTCTCTGAATCAATGAAAATCCATTTCTGCAGAATACTTGGCGAGCGCTCCGACCCCGGTACGCGTCTGGAGTGGCCAGTTAATCCAAAAGACCTGTTCCGTGGCGAGGTTGGCGAAGAAACGGGGGAAGAGGTAGGCCCAGTGCCTGCTGAACCCAAGACTGCTCTAGAGCATTGCCTTGACCACATCAGCGTAGAGGAGAATATTCTCCGTATCTTGGGGAAGGCGGCATCGACGGCTGTTGAGTTGTCAAGTTCGTTCATGCTGGCATTAGGGCCCGGATGCCCGAAAAAGGGGGCTAATTGGTTAGTTTTACCCTATAGAGAATTAATCAGGGTATTCCCGAAGGTAGATGCTTTTCCGGCTCCCTTAAAATGATATTCTGTACTGCCAAACTCAACTGCCGGCTATCTTTATTATTCGACTTAGAGATGTCGCATGGGCGCTCTGCCCCTTCTGGCACATAGAATCTGATGACGTTTTCACCTTTATGGAGTAGAAGAGGAACTGCCACGTCACTAAAGTTAGTGGACATTTTGGTGCAGTAAACCATCTCGTCACTTGAGTAAATTTCTAGGGTTCTCGGGCAATTGAAACTTCGTGTATATAAAGATAGTTCGGCGATATAATCCTCATTGGAATACACGACAATAGTTGCGTTGTTTGACATCCACCGCGTAGGGATGCCGCTCCACATCTCTACGTTGTGCCATCCGTTTCCTAGCGTCATAAATGGCTGGATTGGCTCATTGGGAACACTATAGATAATAATAGAATCGTTTTCATAGATGATGGGCTCAGTATTGATGGTTGATTCTAGGAGTTGGGTGACATGTGCAATGTTTTCTTGTGACAACTGCGTTGGGTGAATAACAATATATTTTATGTTATAGTAATTGAGGACTGAAGTGCCGATATGGGCAATGTCTTGAGTAAGTATATCCACAGAGGGCGTTAGATAGGTCAATTCACGTACGAAAGGAGTATACTTCTGAAAGTGATGTGCGTTAGAGGGATACCTTGCAGCGTATCCACTAACAATTGCCTTGCCATGAATTGTTTGGTAATAAAGTTTTTCAAATCCAAGATTTCCCGCATTGTTAGTAGCAGGGATCTCAAGTAAAGCATAATGCTCATTATCGAGGGCAATGTCAGAATAAAACTCTGGCTTCGAAATATGTGTGGTTGGATAGGGTATGCTTAAGTATGAAAATATCATTAGAGACGAAATCAGAATAACTGCTGCAATTTTTCTCTTGTCTTGAGTTTTTAATAGGGATGCAATGCCATAACCTGCCAAAACGGAAAATGCTAGCGTTGCTAGGACAAAGAGTCTACCTACCGTTCTACAATTATCAAGGAAAGGTATTATATGATATAACAATATGTAGGGTAGGGGCAATGTGGCATCAAATATTGTAAATACTGTCTCGCCATTAATGCGCAGTAACGGTCCTAGGCTAATTAGTGTAAAGAATGCAGCAGCAATTAACCAAAATTTTACCTCATTGTTATTTTTTAATGTGAAGAAAACATATATCGACAAGAACAAGACGGTATATCCAATATAATTTACTTTCTCTGGTAGCCAACTTGGGAAGTTTATATAAATGTCTGACACATATCCTCCAAATATTGGATGAAGATGTGACGGAATAAAGTAACTTATGAGATCATTAGAGAGCGTAGTCAGTTCTCCGGCCCCAGGTCTTAAGAAATTTTCCCCAGATAGTGCGACCCGAATATCATGTATCATGAGAGGGATTATTCCGCTAAAGGCTACGATGCCAAATATTCCATATTTCTTTAAACTCTCACGAAGTTGTTCTAAAATGTTGCTGCTATCGTTGTTGCCGCTAATGCAGGTAGATGTTATCAGATAGTGCTCATAGATAAACAGTAATGTCGCAAAAACTCCCATAAACACCATATGTTGGGGGCAACTCATTGAAATGAGTATAAAAAAAACGCCTGCAGCAATGGAATTATTTGTACCGCCCTCTCTAAACATTTTCATAAGATATAATGCACAAAATGGGAACCACTGAATGGTTGTCGCACCAAAAAAATATAATCCTCGTGAAAAATGATAGGGAGAAAATGCAAATATAATACCCGAAAGAAATGCAGCATAACTGTTTCCTGTTAAATATTTAACAAGTAAATAACATCCGAATGATCCCAAAAAGAACGATAAAAGCCAAAGAATAGTATAAATCACGGGTAACTCTAGATAGGGAGATAATAGAAGGTAGGTTGCTTGATTAAAAGCTGATGGGAAAGGCATACTTGCTATGCCATCAGGATAGAACATTAGGGTATCGTGAGTTAATGTTGTTAATTCCGGTTCAAACAAAAAAGGTATCTTTGTATACCAAAGTATTCTCATCCATTGAAATGAATCAGCTCCCAATCCCGGAATTGCTGATCCAATTCTGAATGCAACAGGGTACGTGAGCAGAATTGTAACAGGTAAATACAGTAAGAATGCAATTAGGTCATGTTTATGTTTATTGAAAAATTCTCTAACAATAAAAATTCCTTTATCCAATATGTACCACACCTTGAATTCTCGGACATTAAAGCGTTTTCAAAAACCTAGTATAAATAATTTGACTTTATGAATCTGCTTGATCACGACTCGTGAACCTCCGGGTGATCGTTCTCTTAAGGTTGTAGAGGATAAGCACGGCCGTGCTCGCGTCACGTCCGAGAGCACGTGGCCTAGGCAGGTCTACTCGAAAAGATGAGTGAGCGCACATCTTCAGGCGCGATCCGGTAGCGTTCCGCCTCCACATCGACGATGAGCCCTCCCGCGAGTCGCACCTCCGGTGCTCGAGCTCCATTCCCATGGAACGTCGTTCCTACCGGTGCTCCTGCTCCGCCCCTTCGACCCATCGCGCACTGCAGGCAAGGGTTCCCGGTTCCGGGGTCACCCCCGCCCCCGCTCGACGCTGATCGCGTACTGGTGGTTCCGGGTCCTTCTGACGTTGATCTCCCGCACCGCCCGGCCGTGCCGCCGGATCTCGTCTGCGACCGCTCGCGGGACGAGGAAGAGCGGCACCGGGGAGACGTTTATCTCTTCCGGTGAAGATATACCAGTGGCGGCCTGGCCGGGCGGTGCGGGAGATCAACGTCAGAAGG
>DXJM01000435.1 GCA_019057355.1 Promethearchaeota archaeon
GGTGAATCCTTCATTAGAGTCCCAATAAGTATATCGCGTGGCAGCATGAATGTCGTCAGGTTTGGCGGGCATTAATAATAATAATGATAACACGAAGATAAAGGTTATTTTTTAAATGTTCTCTAATCCCTTTTTGTCGGGTGAGTGTATTTTATCATTTAAGAAAAAAAAGGTATAATATTTATTGCACGCAATGCCATGATTCGAGAAGATACGGAGATTGAAAAAAACCTGACGCGACCCTTGATTCATTCATTTGATTTTCAATTTAGCGATTTTCGCATCAATTTCCTTGTTCAAGGTCTTGAGCTCATTTTCTAACGTGTTAATTTCCGTAGAAATGGTTTCAAACCGGTTCTCTTGCTTGGTTAGCTTTGTGACGTATTTTTCCCGTAATTTCGTCTCTTGAGTGGATTCCTTTAGCACGGAGATATTTTCTCTCAATCGAGATTGTTCAGAAGTCATTTCATATTTTTCATTTTCAAGCTTATTTTTCTTCATCTCTAATTCATTTTTCTTTCCTATAAACTCCCCTATTTCTTTTAATTGTGATTCTATTTGAGCATCAATGAACTTTTGTTGTACGTAGAATGCAACGCGTTTCAATAAATCGTCCTTCGAGTAATTGTAAATGTAATATGAACTGTAACTTTCTTTTCTTTCTCGAATTTTGAACGTGATGGCATCTTTTGGCTTGAGCTTTAATTTAAAGCGCCAATAGCTCGATGTTTCTTCTGGTTTAATGGGGCTTTCTTCAACCGTGTAATTTAGTTTTTTGGGATGGTCAAGGTAAAGTTCCTTTTCATCGGCACTCTTGCTTTTTATTTTATACGTCGTATGTAAATCGGTGTAATAATACTCGTGGCAATAGGATGAAGATATCTCAAGCCTGTGAACTGATTGACTACGTTCCGCGTCCTCATGCTCGATTATAACTGCCTGTTCCACCGCATAATTCAAGAGCCGGGTATCATCCTTGTTGAGGAATGGTATGATGGCTTCTCCTGCAAGATTATCATCATAAATGATAGTGCATGGCCCGCGTTCCAAGGTTAGCTCGGTATTATTCGTTATTTCAAGGCAAGCATTAGGATTTTTGCCATGCTCGATTTTATTATAGAGCAACATTTTCTTTGCCTTGATCTCTTCGGTCAAAATAGGAACAAGGGCACTATTCTTCCTTTTTATCGTGACCAGATTTGAAATGTTATATTCGAACAATTCTCCTAAATCCTTGGATGTTGTCTTGGTTTGGGTCTTAATTTTATCCATAATTGTCGAGTCTGACAGACCTCCACCAATAGCAAAACCTGATGATAGGTCCATTGCTCCCGGAGCAGGCGGTGGTGCCCTCGCATAAGCTTTTTTTCTTGGAGCTTCCATCTTCGGTGCCATTTCAGGGATCGCCCTCTCTAGGGCATAATCATCAAAATCCTCCATTTCTAAGCCCTCTTCAATTTCAGTTGGTTTTGCACTCAAGATTTTTGGGGGGTGTACAACAGGTCTTTCGATAAAGATTGGTCGAAAAAATTCATATATGAAAGAAACAGGCATTCCCGCAACTAAAGAAAGTTCAATATCTTCCCAATCATCATTTGTCGTGTTTTCTACCATGCACCACCCTGATAACAAGCATTTTTCTTCTGAGGCTTGTTGCTTACTCATTATTAGACGATACGATGTTTTCCAAATAGGACTTTCCCTTATATAGCTCACGATGATACTGCGTTGAGCCGTGTTATTTCCCCCTGACTCGCAGTTTATCACTATTTTTTTGGCGTCTTTTTTCTTGCCTGCAATAGTGGTGTCTAAAAAAAACTTCAAGTCTTTTTTCAGGTCTTCGTTCACGATTTCAAACGTATTTATTTCAGTAAAGGGAATTTTGGTGATTACGGTATCTTCTTTCATCAAGATTAATATTTTTTCAGTTATTTTTCCTTCCTTGTTTAGCTTTTCTATGAACTCGATGCCCATTATGGTTCCTGTTATCTTTTCAGCACTCCCAATACTGAGATTGACCCGAGCCCCCTTAATCTGAGTAATGAGGGATGAAAAAGAATCGGTGTCTGGGATGTCTAACATCACGGATTTTAATAACTGTGTTGTTTCTAGGGCAGCATCGTAAGAAATCGAGGAAATAAAACCTTTATCGCTCGTATCAAGAACAAATAATGACTTTAAAATGTCATTCATCTCCTTGATTTTGAATTCAAGCTCGAAAGTGCCATTTCCCTTCATTTTTCCTTCTAAGATGAAATACGAAACCCCGTGCTTAAACATTATGACTTTTTTCACATTTAATTTTGACATGATTATAATGGTTTTTTTTATAATTCAATAAAAAACTTAATGAAATCAGGTTATTTATGCTTTTATTTGATGAAATATTATGAAACAGAATACGAGAAAATAAGCAACCATTAAATCCTAACCACGTTCGAGAACGACTGGTGAATAGAACTAGAGGCTATCATATCCTTCTCTCTTCTATTGTGGGTATTTAAATAAAAACCTTTTTTAGCGCTCCTTTAAGAGTTCTTTTTTATTTGCCTATCAATTGCGCTACAACAATATCATCATAAAAGCGCCTTGATTTTTTGATGTTGATAAATGATGATAAGTATTGACCAAAGTTCAACAAAGAGTTAAAATAATATTTTTATGTTTAGAAATTATATGGGATATAAGAATAATTTTTTTGGATTTTCATGACTTTTGAAAGGACTTTCAAGGTAATAATATTTGGGGACGCGGGTACTGGAAAGACCACGTTAACCCACAGATTTTTAACAAATTTATTCAAAATAGACAGTGCTTCTACTATCGGTGTTGATTTTCAATTAAAAATGCTTGAACTCGATGGTAAAAAAGTAAAGCTTCAAATTTGGGATTTTGCAGGTGAAGAGAGGTTTCGTTTCTTATTTCCCTCTTATATTAAGGGAGCCAGTGGAGCAATATTCATGTATGACATAACAAATTATGCATCACTGGCTCATTTAGATGAGTGGTTCTCAATAGTCGATGAATATAAAACAATTCCAGAGCTTCCTGTCATTTTTGTTGGAGGAAAGACCGATCTCTATTATTTTAAAGAAGTATCTACAAAAAAAGCAATGAAACTTGCCCGATCTAAAAATGCTCAAGGATTTATAGAATGTAGTAGCAAGACTGGTGAGAATGTAAATAAAATTTTTGAACTATTGGCTAAAAAGCTCATTGAACTTTTCGATGTTTAAAAATCCTAAATCATGTATTTTTTAGGGTCTTAATTTTAAATATTAATGGTTTATTATCTCCTACCTAGTGAATTTAAATTTCACCTGAAAAAGAATTAAATAATGATGAATTTTATTTCATCACAATAAATTTGGTGATCAAATAACCATGAGTATAGATAAGTTACAAGAAGAAGTAGACAAGCTTCAAGATGAAAGAGAAGCTCTCGAAGAAAACTGCGATACACGAGATCTTTGTAAGGAAGACGATGGGTGCAGCAAGTGTGACATCTTTAAAAAGATTGGAGCCATTGATGACAAAATTGAAAAATTGGAAGAACAAATCGAAGATCTAATGGAAGCTGACGAATATGATGATGATGATGATTAAGTAAACCTATTTTACGACCAAGTAGTACCTAATTTAATTTTTTCTTTTACTATTTTTTCTTTCATTTATTGTTGTCACCAATGATATTTTGTCACCAAATCAACAATTAATTTTTGTCACTAAATGTCACACTTTTTTGATTTTTCCCTGAAATATTTTGCGAGTATTATAAGAATTAATAAAAAAAAAAGGAGATTTAAATACTAGAGTTTTATAGATTCAATGTCTTGAGCAAAACTCTATCAAGGTAAACCAAGAGGTTCCTCCCTTCATTAATTTCTTGAACCTCTACGGTTTTCCCTGCAAGCTTATAATCAACGGTGTATGGGTGTCCCTTATACATGATAGTTCCGACGTGGGTGATTTTTCGCTTGTTTCGCTCTTTTTTTATCGGTACGTTATAGGAATGAGTTTGGATGAGGCAATCTCGATAAAACACTTCTATTTTATCTCCGCATTCCACGATCTCGACACGTGTTCCAGAATATCCTGGAGGGATGCCGTATTTCTGTGATTTATAGGCAATTTCATTATACTTGGTGACTCGTCGCATCTCTAACTCGGCTAACCAACGTTTCCAATTAACGTTCATTTCAAGAGGGCGAAAGATACGATTTTCAGTTTCATAATAGCGTGTCGCTGGAGGATTCATGGCTGGTAAACTTCTATGCTTTTTTTCATGATTATACCATTTTAGCCACCTATTAAACAATGTATTAAAATGGGGCAATGTTAAAGATGGATTTTTTTTTACTTCATATCGAGCCTCCACGAGAAACATTTGCTTTACAGTACCAAACCACCTCTCCAACTTTCCCTTTGTTTGGGGGTGATTGGGTGAAGCAAAGATCGGTTTAATATCTAGCATGCTTAATAACTTGGAATATTTCGTGCCTAATTCTCCAATCATGTTCTTAAATTGTGTTCCATTATCAGCAAGAATCTGATTAGGCCGGCCATGAGTCATGATCGCATCGCGAATGATCTTTATCACGTTGGTTCCTTTTTGGCTTTTAAAATATTCTGCTGCCACAATAAATCGGGAATGATCATCTAACAAGGCAATTAAATAGAGCTTGCCCAAGTGTCCGACAGTTTGAACTCCAGCAATATCGATCTGCCAAAGATCATTTGGGTATTTTCGTTCAAATTTTATATAACCTTTCCGTGGTGTTGCTCGCTTGAAAGCAAGACCTTGGTTTCGGATATAATTACGAATTGTCGAGAGCGACGGCACTTCATCAGGAAAAGATTTTTTTATTATCTTACGTATGATGGGGGCACTACGTTGTGGCACTTCTTTTTTAAGTTCGATAATTTTATCAATAATTTCGGAAGAATATCTTTTTGCTCTTTCAGATTTTTGTTTCTTTTCCTGTTGATCGATAATTTTTCTTGGATTTTTAGGTTGTATCCATCTATAAATTGTTCTTACCGATTTTCCATAATGTAATGCGAGTTCTTTTATTGATAGTTTCTTATTATGATACAATTCTCTTGCCTCTTCTTGATTTGTGAAAGGATTACTTTTTTTCACCTTTTTCACGATATCTTTTTTTTGAAATAAATTTGGGTTATAAAGACTAACTCTGAACAGGATTATAAGGAAAAATACGATTTAGGTCGCATTGGGATTTTTAAATCTCCTTGAATCATGGTAAAGCTCTAAGTAAAAATGACACTTAATGTATTGACGACAATAGGGCACTTGTCATCATCAAGCTAATAAAAAGGAGTGAAAAGAACATCAATGAAATGTCATTTTGAATTGCTGATGACTTGTGAGCAATAATTTATTAAGTGTCAGTTAATTGCTGATCATGTGTCATTTTTTAGTTATTGATCATACTTTTCATTTACGACATTATTTTCACCTTTTTAAAATACCATCGTGATTTTCTCCATGTTTTGAGAAAAATGGTCTTCTAAAGCATCTTAATTGGTTTGGAAGATCCACTTTTGCCTTTTGCTCAAATTTTTATTCCATTTTTGGAGGTAAGCCTTGTTGATCTTCCACGAATTATAGGATCATGTGACCAAACATTTCTAAATATTTCGTGTTATCGTATTTTGCCTTCCATCGATGACCCATCCGAATTAAGTCGGAGAATCCCGTTTCGTTAAACCATCGTTTTTTCTACCACTGGGAAGTGCGGGATGCCCCCGAACTCATATCGTTCCTTGGTTTCTAAAGACTAGTACCTCATAAAAGCTTGTTTACTTCGGTTTGGTGCATAATATCACGTTCCTTCCGCCCATCGGCGTATTATTGCGGCTTTCCTTTTTTCTTATTCATTATGTGCTTGTTCACCTTTTTGCTGGCACTATCTATGGTTATTCAATGATCTTGGAATAGATAATTACCCTAGGAAAGTCTTTAGCGTTATATTTCGCGTTTTTTACTTTTCTCCACCTTTATATGTGAAATTCGATTTTATTTTAAAAAAAATTAAAAAAGCCAAGCATATATTCATTTGAGAATAGTGATTTTAGCTCAGCTTCAAAATCTGAAAATGGAGATAAATAATTACTTCCTTTGAAA
>DXJM01000436.1 GCA_019057355.1 Promethearchaeota archaeon
ATAATCCTGAATTATATCCATTATTTGCACTCACAATGTTGATTTAGGTATTTTCAATCCTTTAAACAGAGAAATTCTACCTTCTTCATTTTCACCTTGTTCTTGCTCTAAAAAACCGATATAAACCCATTTTATCATTTCTTGTAGAACATAATGCCCATCCCAAGGCATACCGATTGGTTGAATATTATGCTCCCCAATACGAGGAAATCTATAGGCACCTAATAACGAAAATTCTTCAGCTGTTTCTTTAATAAAATTTTCTGGTCCATAAAGAGAAATCGTCTGGAGATATTGTTGTAGTTTTTCTTTTCTTATAGAATATATTAAATCATGGATACTAGAAATTCGTGTGACTATAAGAAATCGATCTTGACACATATCAATTTCCATCATTGAGGGTAAAGTTCGTTGATAAACCACTGTCCAATCTAATTTATTTTTTGGTGGATTAATAATAGTCGCTTGTTTTTTAGGTACATAGTTTATAAAATAATATTCTCTTTTTTTTGCGATCTTCAATCCATCCGCTTGAGTAAGATGAGCTCGGGGTAACATGATGTCTGTATTTTTTAACCCTTTCGCCAACATTTTTGCAAATCCTAATGGTGATAGTTCAGAAACATCATTTCTAAGTACTTTTATAGAACGTTGCATAAGGGTGCTAAGATCATAACCATCTGATTCACTTTTATGCGAAATTTTGTCAATAGCATTAGAAAATGAATTTTTTACGGATACACCCTCTATTGAATCTGTATTTATTTGAGATGAGTTAAAATTAGTTTCTTGTAATAATGCGGATTTTTGTGGATTATCTACTATATATATGACCCTAGGACTCAAGCAAGCTTTCTGATTCCAGCATACTACATCTATAGCAACTTTTTGTGCAACTTCTTCCATGTAATTTACATTTTGAAAAATATTTTCTGAAATAATGCTAAATGATAATTTAGGCCCATTATCTATTATTTTAATTCCATATTGATATCCTCTTCTCCTTATATCTTCAATAGATTGAATGCCACCCCAAGCTAATACACAATCTATAGTTCCAGAAATAAACAATTCATCATAGATGTCTCCTCTACTTCCCTTCCAATAAAGGGCAGCAATCTCTTTTGAGATATTTTTATCCACTTCTGCAATAGATTCACATAGCTTTATTGATACATATGGATCTTCATGAGAAAGTTTGATTAAATTTACATTTTTAGTAACTAATCCAAAAAAAAGCGTCAATAAACCAAGGTTAAATGCATTACCAGCAAGATTATGTAAAACTAAACCCCTTGGTTGAGCATGAATTCTCACGTTATTTTTTGGAATCCATTGTTCTAAGTATTGTTTTCCTCCAATTTCTCCTAATAGTTGGCCTTCAGCATTTTTTTTATTCCATAAAACAAGCGTTCCCATGAGTTCAATCTCACATAATTCTTTTGACTGCCCAGTCATCATTGGTATTATTTCCAATGCTTCTTTTCTAATATCATAATTTGGATTATTCCATAAATCCCCCACTTGTCCAATGATATCTAATACATCATTAATATCCCTGTCGTGTGCTCTCCTTTTTTTTAAAGAAAGTGTTTGAGCAGCTTCCAATACTTGCTTTTTATCAAATATAGGAAAATCGATTTCTAAAACATCATCTTGACGTTTTATAATCTCCGTTGTTATATTTTGGGAATAAACCGGTTTAAAGATAAATGCTGGAATTGAAATTTTCTTTTTCATTTATAATCCCGTTTACTACAAAATTTAAATTCAAAAACTATCATATACATAATAAAAATTTAACCTAATAAGTATTTATAAAAAAAAAAAAATTAACTATCTGTTTCTTCTGCCAATTGGGCTCCACATCCTTTTGCTTCTGATCCTTCTGCTCTTCCTATGACTTCAACAACTTTACCCTTTCTTCCACATGGGCAAGTATCTTCCATCGTGATGCGTACAATATCGTCTTGAAGGATTGACACACCGGCATAACTATAAGCTATTGGATTAATCACATTCATCAATCCTTTCTCACCAATCTCTACGGGTTCTAAAGTTTCAACATCTCTAACAATAATGTCTTGCCAAGGGAGCAGGTGTTTATTATGATGTTCACATTCAGCATGCACGCAATCTGTTTCGGTAAAACTATATACATCAAGGATTTGTTCCTTTGGTATTCCTAAAATTTTTGACATGTCTTCTCTAAATTTATTTGGTTCAACTGATTGTCCTGTAAATGATTTCCATCCTCCCCCTGAAACGAGAGTTGTTTTTTCACCAACATTGAAAGTTTGTCCCGTGTTTTTATGGTATTCTGATAATGTCATGTATAATAAAGGAACTGAACCACCTAACCACCCTGTTCCTTTTTCTGAAGGATTTGCATTTAAAAATCCAAAAGTTGCTTCTGGATCGAATTCAAAAAGTTTCCCTTTTTTTCTTGCTTCTTCATCTGCAAATCTAAGAGCGTAAACTCTTTTTTCCATAGGTAACTTATTCGCAACATTAAAAATATATCCTAAATGATTAAGAGGATTTGGGACTTTATCTTCAACAGTTAAAGCATTTGGTGGTCGAGGTTGAAAAAATAAGGACCAATTGTAACTTGAAAAATTGTTGATCTCTTTGAGAACAAAGTCAAACATCTTAAAGAATCGATCAATATTTATTTTATCCCTGCCAACAATTGAAGGATCTCCAGAAGTTCCGCTTGATGTTGTCCATACTTGAATATCATTCTCAGGAACGCATAATAATTCCTTAGGTCTCCCAGATTTCCCCTTAAAGTTTGCTGTAGTTAGATAGGGTATTTTATGCATGTCGTTTATAGATTTTAAATCCCTTCGTGGATCAAAATTTTTTTGCTTTGCCATTTGGCGATACAGATTACATTTCTCAAATTGATGTCTTGTTGTTTCTAATATTGCTTTAAACTTTTCAGCTTTGACTTCTTCTTGATTTTCTTTATATAAATTTATTTTCCCTTTTTCAATGAGTTCGTCTATAATCATTTTTTTAAACCTTAAATTGTCAAGTTAATGTTAAGATAAAATTTTTTATTTTTTAATTTACGTGATAAAATCCATTTATGTATCAAGGCTTTCAAAAAACCTATAAAATAAAAAGATTTAAATATAGAGCTAACTATATAACTCAACTTTACTATTTTAAAATAAGTAAGGTAAAAAATGCATAAAAAATAAAAAAAAAATCAAAGATATAAAGATTAATCTCCACCCGCTAAAGTTACAAAAGTAAAATTATTAAAATAATAGTTAAAATCTTTAGATCCAAAAATTTCGCCTCCTGAACCAACAATCATCCGAGGGATATCCTTTCCAATAGAATCGTCAATAGTTTTAATGATTCTTGGTAAATTATCACCATAAGCAATGAACCTTATAGCACAATCAAATCCCAGTAGAAATTTAGGATTTGATAGGTTTTCTAATGCTTGACTGACAGCAGCTTGAGCTGTTTTATGAAGGATAGCCATATTACTCTGAAAAATTTCTATTTCAGGAGGAACTCTATCGAAGGGAAAACCTGTATTTACAAGACTTTCAAGATTAGGATCAGTAATCGTAGCGGTTAAATGAATAAGATCTTTGTCACCTAAGGTTTCTCTAGTTCCTAAGATTATGTAGTAATTTAAATAACCTGAACTTCTTAGCTCTTCTAAGGCTTCTGGTCTAATTCCTACAGCTGAGCATAATCCTAATAGGGCTGGTTGATTATTTATCTTTAAAAGAAAATTTCCAATATTCTTATTAAGAACACATCTTTTTCCTGTCGATTCTGCTCCAGCAGCATATCCATATCCGAATTTAGTAGCTCCTTGACCGGATAATATCGCACCAACTACATTATCCATACCAATTTCATTATTATAAAACTCTACTGAATCATAATCTCGTATATTACTTGCAATATTTCCAATAACGGGCGAATTCCATCCTTTTTTATACAATTCTTCAAGCAATTCTTGAACTGAGGGCATTCCCAATCCCCTTTCTTTCATTTCATCAAGTTCTTTCTTGAAAAACCTCTTGACTATTCCGGATAAAAATGTCACTACTCTACTATTTAATGAACTTTGTTTGGCTAGAATTTCCGGAGGAAATCTCATTCCATCTTGAAACATCAATAAAAAACGATCATCTTTTGGCTCAAGTAGTAAACTTTCTTGATATATATGTTCCGCTATATGCTCATAATCGATTCTAGATTTTGGTCTACTAAAGGTTGCATCGACTGAAATATCTCCACCGATTAACATTAAACCCACACTCCTCAAACAAAATCGATCATTTACCATTATTCCATTAACGGTACTCCCGATTAGAGCTACACTGGTTCCAATTTCTTCCCTAATGCTTTTTAACAGCACTTCATAGTCAAACTTTCTACGTGAAAGTGCATCTACTGTAAGTATCGCTAATTTTGGTTTAGTGCTCATTCCTTCAAGAGCCTCTCGTGCAACTATTTTTCCTGCACGATAGCTATCTTTTTCAATTGTTATGCCTACACCCGCATCTAACATTTTTTATCATTTCTTTTTGTAATTAAAATATTGTTTTAAAAATCATTCCAATATACCTGTTAAAAAATTTTTTATTTTATTTTGTATTTTCTCCATATCTAAAGAGATATCTTTCAATATTGATTCAAATTTGTGCGTTATTAATGACAAATTTGGATCTTTTATTATTCCTTTTTCTTCAATCTCTGTTATTGTTTCTGAATTAATATCCTGTTTAGGCGTAATTCGAGGTTTAAGAGGTGATTTGATATTTTCATAGGATAATTCTTCGTTCCTTTCCGTAATAGGAACAATTACCTTATCTAATTCAAGGTATTCTTTTGAGGCTTCTTTGATTTCTGCTTTACTTAGATCTGGGAAATGTTCTGGTTCTTTCCCACCTTCAATAACTTCGATGCTTGCTCCATACATCCTTTTTTTCGATTTTATTTTTGTAGCCGAGACTCCAGCAAAATATCGATCCATACTTTTTGATTCAGGACCGCTCCATATCCAAATTTTTCCTTTTTTCACAGTCTTATCAATGATAATATAAATCTTGTCCCTTTCAAAGTCCTTTTCCTCAGTAGGTCTTACTTCCCTACCCACAATTTTATATAAAATTATACTCATCTTTCCAACCACCTTAGTTTTTTACAATTCTCTTTTTCCAATTTTCTATCCTATCTTGATACTTCTTAATATCATCTGGGGGTAATATAGTATGAATCTTAGAAACTTCTCGAGATGTCCTTGAGATATCAAAAAGAGCCAAAGATGTTCCTATGCATTCTAATACAGTATCTTTCAATACTTCAAGTATTTCTGCAAATTTATTTCCAGTTAATGTCCTTAGTTCTTCCGTTAATTTATTGAAAACTTTATTTAAAATAA
>DXJM01000437.1 GCA_019057355.1 Promethearchaeota archaeon
GTTAGAAATCATAAAAATAATTATAATTAATATTAAATAAAAGAAGGATTAAAGCTTTTTCTTTAGGCTTGAAATCCATTTAGGTACTCTATTTTTATATGCCAAATATTCGTCTCCAAACATTTGCTCTAAGATCTTTGCTTCAAAGTTTGCCATCTTGTTATAAACAAAGAAAGAGAGTATAATCACTACCATACTAATAATTGACATCGAGAACATTATTAAGGAAAGATATATCAACATTATTCCCAAATACATTGGATTTCTAACATGTCCGAGAATCCCATCAGTTATTAATACGTTCGATGCTTCATGTGATTCCTTAAATATTGCTTTATGCGACAAATAAATGAAGGCTAAAGCAACAGATAGGATAACAATAAAAAGCAGTACACGGATCCATAACATCACTATTTCATTCAACCATAATGTCAGTTTAAAGAAGAAGGAATCAAGTGACCAAATAAAAACGAAGATTATTGGGATAGCTACATGGTATAAATGCGCATGCGGCATTTCTCTATGGTGTGAGTGCTTGTTTTTTGCCATTTTTACACCTCAGAAATTACATTATTATCTGTTTTATATGTTTTATGAAATATACCATAACGAATTATGATTCCAAGATTTTTTAAATTTTCTAGACATTCTCCTCTAGCAAGAATTGAGACATCATTATTACCATTTTTTAATTTATACGCAAAAATGCTTCCTATAACTCCAGCACCATATATCAAGATTTTAATTACTTTTCACCTAGTTAAAGTGGTGAATATTTCTGAAGAGTAAAAGTATTTTTTAGTATTTAAATTTTAGTTTTTCCTAGTTTTAGGAAATATATAATGAATCTATAATTATATTTCTCTGAAAATATAAAATATAACATATTTTTTGAGGAGATTTAATAATTATGATTACTATATTAGTTAGAAGATTAGCATTTTACTTTTATTAACCTTTTTTCATTAAAGAGATAGACACTAATTATTAAGATAAAGTAATTTTCCTTATAATTATTATAACCATAAAAAATGAACGAAGAACCATTATAAAAAGTGAATTCCTTAAAAGGCTAAGAAATAACCTGAAAGAAATTTACTTAAATACAGTCTATGATGAGAGCGAAATTTTAAGAAATTATTCTAGTCTATATGATTCCCATTATGATTTACCTCTAGAAGAAGAGGTGGAAACGTACTATTTAGAAGGAACAATCATAAACTTAGTAGTACGCTAAATAATTCTATTTGTGCCTGTCATTTATGCACGAATTCAGATAAAGATATGGTATGGCATGAAGTGAAGACGATAGAAGTTAAAATGATTACTTTAATTGTTATTACAAAGAGAAAGAGAAGATTACTAAAATGTTTTTAAAGAAAGATAATAAAAATCTTAAAGCATAACGCTTCCAGATCAGTAAATTGTATAAGTAAAATTATACTCTACGACCACGATGTCCACCCTTGCGCCTACAATGGTCGTGTGATTTAGGAGTGACTTCTTCAATTCTCCCAACCATTAGACCTGACCGGGCAAGAGCTCGGATGCATGCTTGAGCTCCCGGACCAGGGGTTTGCGATTTATTCCCTCCTGGGGCCCTTACTTTTATGTGAATTCCCGTGATTCCTTTATCCTTTAGCTCGGTCGCAACTCGAAATCCGCATTGCATTGCAGCATATGGATTTGATTGGTCCCTGTCAGCTTTAACGACCATGCCACCACTACATTTGGCAAATGTTTCTTGACCGCTGAGATCCGTGGCAGTAACTATTGTATTGTTATAACTACTAAAGATATTGACAATTGCCCAATGCTTTTTACTCTCTCTTCTACTCATTTTTATTATAACCTTACGATTTATTGTTTTATGGTCCCATAAGGACTACTTGGTGCGAAGCTAATGAGGTTTTCTTCCTCTTTTTTCACGATATAAGAAGGAGCATTGATACGTTTATCTCCTACCTGAATGTGCTTATGCACGATCAACTGTCGGGCTTGATATACAGTTCTTGCCAGACCTTTTTCATGGACTAAGGTTTGAAGGCGCCTTTTTAATAAATCCTCAACTGTCAAGAGAAGAACGTCTTCAAATTCTGCTTCTGTTCCTAAAATGCCCAGTCTGTTTAATCTTTTAATGAGGGTTTCCTGGGTTTCAATGGCTTTTTCTTTTGGTAAAGTTCTCGTATATCTAGCAATTTCTCTCCATCGAGTAAGTGTGGCACGAGATTTCCAAAATTCTCTTTTATTTCTGAGACCATATTTACCAATATATTCTAGTTCTTCGTTTATTCTTGCTTTTTCAAACGGATTTCTTGGTTTTTTAAATTTCTTTTTTAATCGTCTTGGATCTCCCATTTACTAAACACCTCTTTTATTTCTGTCCTCTTTTCTGCCTCATTACCCCTATTACGAGCCCGTGACGACCAGTTGATCTGGTTCTCTGTCCGCGTACTTTTTTGTGATAATGGTGTCGCACTCCTTTATAACTTTTAATCTTTTTCATGCGTTCAACATCTCTCCTGGTAGTAATAACCAATTGATTCCCAATGACATGTTTATCTTTCCCCTCTCTTAAATCATTTTTTCTATTGACCATCCAGTTAGGGATGCCATAATCAATTGGATTTAAAATGATCTCTTCGATTTTGTTTAAATCTTTTTCAGGGACAGCTCCAATTCTCATATTTGGATCGATTTCTGCAACCATTACTACCGCTTGAGCGAATCTTTTACCAACACCTTTAATTTGGGTTAATGCATGTTCAATTTTAGCACTTCCATCAACTTGAGTCTTGAGGTTACGGAAGTATGGTTTTTCTCGATAATTTTTTGGCCGTATAGCAGGTAATAAACCACTCATTTGTATTCATGCTTACTATTTGTGATATAAATGTGGTAATTTTTTGGTTTTAATTAATTTTTTGGTTTTGACTTGGAGTGGAGCATTTAAAGGTAATTTCATAAGATTATATGGGTATTTTTTAAAATTCAAATATTATAATATCTAATTTTAATTATACATTATAATAATATTTGAAATAAGAATTAGAGGGTCATCTAGTTGCTTGATATAGAATTGTTCAGGACTCAACTTGAGAAAATTATAGAATCTGAAAAAAAGAGATTTAAAGTTCCATCGAATGCTGAAAAAGTCCTTGAATTTGATAAAAAATGGCGTGAGACTACCAGTCAGCTTCAAGAATTAAGGCATCAAAAAAAAATAGAAAGTAAAAAAATAAATAATTTGAAGGATGCGGAAAAAAAAGATGCTATCGAAACTTCAAAGCTATTAAAAACGGAAATTGAAAATTTAGAGAAATTAGAGAATAACTATCTTGAAGAAAGACAAAAATATTGGTATGTCGTTGGAAATATCTTGCATGAATCAGTTCCGGTAGGGAAGACTGAACGTGAGAGTGAAATCATTAGAGTGGTTGGAGATCTTCCTAAATTTGGATTTAAGCCGGAAAATCATGTAAATTTAGTAGAGATGATTGATGGAGCAGATACCCAGAAGGCTTCTGAAGTGGTTGGATCTCGATTTTATTATTTAAAAGGAGATTTGGTACATCTCAATTTAGCGCTCATGAAGTTTGCATTAGAACTATTACAAGAGCGTGGATACCTTCCCATATGGACTCCATTTTTTATCAAGCATGAGGTAATCAGAGCCGCAGCAGAGTTGACCGATTTTGAGGAACAATTATATAAAATACAAGATGAGGACCTATTCATGATAGCGACATCAGAGCAAACCTTAGCCGCATTTCATTATGACGAGATAATCGAACCAGAAAGGCTGCCAATCAAATATGCGGGCATTTCTTCATGTTTTAGAAGGGAAGCAGGTTCTCATGGCAAGGATACCTTGGGAATATTTCGAGTTCATCAATTTGAAAAGATAGAACAGTATGTATTTTGCGAACCTGAGAATTCATGGAAGTTCCATGAGGAATTAATAAAAAATGCAGAAGACATCTATAAATTGTTGAATTTGCCCTATAGAATAGTAAATATTGCATCAGGAGAATTAAATGATAATGCTGCTAAGAAATTTGACCTTGAAGCATGGTTTCCTGCTTCAGAAACATATAGAGAGCTCGTTTCTTGTAGTAATTGCACGGATTATCAGGCAAGAAAATTAAAAATAAGGATGGGTAAGGTTGGCTCAGACAAGGAAAAAGTGATTTTACACACTCTTAATTCTACTGCAATTGCAACTGAAAGAACCATTTGCTGTATCTTAGAGAATTATCAGAATGACGATCATTCCATTTCAATTCCAGTTGTGCTGCAAAAATATATGAATGGAAAAAAGAAAATTAGTGCGATAAAATAGCTTGTAAAGTTAAAAAGGAGTTTTAATGATGAAAGAAATAGATTTAGAGGAATTTGAAGGGTATTATAAAGAATTAGTTAACATAATTTACTCAAAGATCAAGAAAAACGTCAACAAGCTAATCAGCGATCTGGAAGTTGCCTTGGTAGAAATAAAAAATAGTTTAAAACACTTTGAAGAAGCGGCTGGTGATAGAATTGGAGATAAAGCATTAAGATTGTTGACATTTTTTGTTGATAGAATAAATAAAGATATTGATGAAATCGTAATCCCGAAAGAAAATGAGATTTATTACGAGAATTTAATGCAAATGGCCAATTCTATCAAAAAGATCTTCACAACTATAAATGAAACTGCAAGAAAGGCACTTCCAAAATTTCAGAAAGAAGTGCAACCTCAAATTAAAGAGCTTAATTATTTGACTCGTAAACTCCAGAAAAAATTAACCATATTCGATGAATTTATTAGAAAAAGATATGGGGAAGTGAAAACTGCAGAAGATTTACTAAATAAACTACCCAAATTATTCTCACTTAAAGATAATATCGAGAATGCCAAAAAGGATTTGATTGAATTTGAAAAGGAGTATGAAGAAAGGAAGAAAAACCAACAAGAATTAAATGAAAAATTAATAGAATTCGAAAAAAATCAATTATTTAAAGATTTAACAATCCAGAGAGAGATATTTTTTAAATTGAGGATGGAAATTAATGATCAGTTGAGTTTTAAAAAAGCATTGAAAAAATTGAAGGTTGGATTGGAGAAAAATACCATTAGCGTTCCTAATATAGATCTAAACTATCTCAGAGATTTTTTAAAAAATCCGACAAAAATGTTAGCAAGTGATACTACTGATCTCCAAAAGTTCACGAGTTTATTGGTTAAGCTAAGATATGCATTAGAAGAAAATAAATTAAACTTGAAATCTGATAAAAAGGATAAAACAATAGAACA
>DXJM01000438.1 GCA_019057355.1 Promethearchaeota archaeon
AATAAGGGTTATTAGATAGATGAAGTTCATCTTATTATATATATAATAAGATGAACTTCATCTATCTAATAACCCTTATTTCTTTAACATGCAATTAGGCGGACTTATTAAAAAAGAATTTGGAAGGATTCGATCTGACTCGAGAACCCTAATTCTTTTATTTTTCATTCCTTTAATGTTAATTATTATTTTTGGATTGACAACAGGGGGCGGTCCGACTAAATTTTTTACAGCAGCGATAATAACCCGAGATAGCATGTCGTGTGAAATAACGAACTCCACCGATGCGACACATGATGCAGTATTCATATCAGTCGTTAGGGATGATTGTTCTCAATTTGGATATTACTCACATTACAACAGCACAACTGAAGATGAATATATTAAACACTATAATATCGCATTATCTCTTTTAAAAAATGATATTATTGATGCAATAATCATTTTACCTGAGAATTTTACTGAATCAATAGAAAATGCAACATCTGACGATCCTCTTGTTGAATCGGTGAATCCTTCCATCCAATACATAATTGATGGGACGGATGCTAGTGCTGTGAAAGCAATAGAATTGGCATTACAAGAGCCCATTGCATTATTTAGAGTAAAAACCGGGATGACGGAAAATTTTACAATAATGGTGCCAATGTTAGAATATTCCGTTCCTTTTTGGGAAAGCCAGATGCTCAATTTTGCCCTGTCAATGATGCTTCCTTTAATAATTATTGGAACCACGATGAATTTGACCTCATTAAGTATCGTATCTGAAGGTCCCCTACCTAGGATGATGTTGACGCCTACTGCGAAAAATGAAATTATCTTGAGCAAGTTAATTGCCAATTCCGTAATAATGGTTCTACAATCTATAGAAATTTTTGTCATGACCACATTTTTTGGGTTATATTCATTGGGATCGCTTTTTGATTTCTTTATTACCATGCTACTCACGGGATTTAGTGGTGTATGCATTGGGTTGTTCATATCATCACTTGCAACTACGGAACAAGTAGCTAACCAATTATATCTGATGTTTTTGATAGTGCTCCTAGTATTTTCAGGAATGTTCATGGATAAAGAAATATCACCTGCAATGACATTTATAACCAACTTACTTCCATTAGTCTATTCAAGTGAAATGTTCGTAAATATTTCATTAAAAGGATTGCCGCTTAACATTCATTCGGCATTAATGATGATAATAATCAGTTCTATGTTTCTGATCCTGGCTTACATGATCTATCGGTTTAAAAAGGTGGAGGTTTAGACCCATAATGATGAAAAAAAAAGAAGGAAAGGAAAAAAAAAAAGCTATTCAAAAACATAAGGCTAGTTTTTTTAGGTTCCTCAAGCAAATTAAAAAAGAATTCAAGCTCCTTTGGACTGATAAATTTAATATTTTACTTGCTTTAGTGCTACCGCCCGCAATAATCCTTCTTATTGCATTTACAGCTACTGCAAGTAGCGAGATCAATCCCGTCGATTGTATAGTGATTTCCTATGACTCTAACTCCTTTATTAATCCAAATAACCTCACTGAGTCATTTGAAGCAAATTATACTTTACCATACGTCCAAGCTGTCAATCAGTCAATATATTTAAACCCCATTGAACCAGAATCCCTCTTTTACAATGCAAGTGAAGAAATATATGCGATGGATAAAGCAAGAGACTATTTAAAGGCAGGCATAATATCTATCATCATCGTCCTTCCTATAGACTTTTCTGAAATGTTATTTTTAGGCATGCCAGGAATGATTGAGTGTATTGTCGATGGTTCAAACATGCTGAAAATCCAAGATAATCTAAATGCCGTTCTTGATTCTGTTAAAATCTTCACAAGCGAAAATAATTTAACTCCTCAATTCGTATTTCAAGAAATTGAAGTCCTCTCAATACCTTCAAATTTTAACTCCGCATTTAATTCAATAGTTGTTTTTATTTTACCCCTCTTCTCTTTTGGACTTGCCATGGTTCTAACCATTCTTGTAGTTGTAAAAGAAAAACCAATAGCTAGACTTCTTTTGACCCCTGTACAAAGATTTGAAATACTCCTCTCTAAATATGTTACTTACTCAACAATATTATCTATTCAAACGGCATTAATAATTGGAACAAGTCTTTTCCAAGGTCTTTATTGCGTTGGAAATTTATTAGATTTATTTATTGCGATGTTCATGCTCGGTTTCACAGGAGTGGGATTGGGTCTTTTTGTATCTTGCTTTTCAAAAACAAAAACGGAAGCTAATCAATTTTTCTTCATGTTTTTTATCGTTATAATAGTCCTCAGTGGTTTATTCATTCCTATAGACGCCATGCCTCTTTATCTGAGAATCTTTGCTTGGATATTACCTCTTAGTCATGCTAATCCGATGATTATGGGAATTTTAACTAAAGGAAATTCGGTATTTGGGTTCGATTTTTACTGGTTAGTGGGAATAGGAACTTTTCTCTTCATATCAAGTTTCATCATATTTCAAAGAAAACAATACGAGGCCTGATTTTAAAAGTGTTAATGAATTCTGATAAAGACATCGTTTTTATAGATGATTTAAATGTAAAATTCGGTAAAAAGAGAGTTGTTAAAAATGTTTCTTTATCCGTAAAACCAGGAGAGATTATAGGAGTATTTGGAATCAGTGGAGCAGGAAAGACCACAATGATTAGAGTATTAACATGTCAAATCAATAAAAAACATTGGACTGGAAACGTAAAAATCACGGGAATATCTCCAGAAAAGAAAAAGAATCATCCTAAAATTTTAAGCAAGATCGGATATGTCCCCCAGTTAGAGGAACTCAATTTGTATTATGATTTTAAACCAGTGGCTAATATTGATACATTTGCTTCTACTTATGGAGTTCCTGTTAAGAAAGCCAAGAAAATAGCAGAAAATCTTTTTACCATATTAGACATTCCTGAGGATACGTGGAAAAAAAAATTAGCAAAAATGAGTGGTGGAGAAAAAAAAAGAGTATCAATGGCATTAGGGTTGATTCACCAGCCAGATATTTTATTTTTAGATGAACCTACTACTGGTGTTGACGCTTATAAGAGATATTCCATTTTAAGTTACTTGAAAAAATTAAATAGGGAATTAGGAACAACAATGTTTATAATAAGTCATGACATGGAATGTTCCCTTGTATGCGATAAAGCCGCAATAATGCGCAATGGCGAGTTATTGGAGTTTGGAAAGCCCGTTGATTTGATTGCTTCACTGCCAAGCAACGGTACGATCGCAACCTTTACTATTGAAGGAATTTCTAAAAAAAAAATCGAATTGATAAAGGAATTTAAACCCGTCGTTAATATTATCAGAGCGGGAAATGATGTTATAGAGATTTTAATCGATAACTATGAAAAGAACATATCAAAGTTAATTGAATTCATGTTAGAAAAAAAAATAAAAATAAATGAAATGTCTCGAGAGACAGCTACATTCAGGAGATATTTTCAAATTAGAGTTCAAAGAGAAGAAGAAAAAGAACGAACTAAATAATGGAAATTGAGGATTGAAAGGTGAGATTTTATGAGATTTAGGTTAAAAAATACGAGAATGAGCTCTCAAATCGGATATTTCTTCAAGGTCGGTCCTAAATTTAAAAAGAAGCTTAGGCTCTTCTTTGTTATTCTAATTCTCTTTCTTATACCGATAATTGGTATATTATTGGTTAATATTCCATATATTTCATATTTTACTCCCGAAGAAGTGGATTTCTACAAGAGCAACATGTATTTTTTTTCAAATTCGCATAAGCATCCGGTTTCAGGACTTTTCATTGGACCTGAAATTGATACAAATTTCCGCGCTATTGATTCAATTAACTGGTCTAACCCAGATATCATGTCATCATCAAATTTAACAGATCCACGAAATAATACAGGTATTGAAGACAAACCTGATTTTTTCTTTGACTATCTTTTTGGAAAGCAAAATGATGATGGGTCATTCTCAGATATCGGGCATTTAGGTAACATGCAATCTACCTACCAAGTAGTTCAAATCCTAAATATCCTTAATAGTAGCTTCATAAATCCTTATGATAAACAAGATCAAATTGACAATATTATAGAATTTGTAAATAATTCATTGATAGATGATCCTTTTTTAGCAAATAGTACGGGGTTTAAATCAGCCTCATTTTCCTTATATCCAGATATCATCTCAACTAGCAATGCCATAGATCTGGCAAATAATTTTTCTGCGTGCTGGATTGTAAATAATGATAATATCTCACAATATATCAATATTTCAAGAAATTTAGATGGTGGATATGGACTCAATTCTTTTTCAATTAATTCAGATCCAGAAAGCACTTATTATGGAATAAAAGCTTTCTTAGGGATGAACATGACTTATAGTTCCATAGACTTAGAAAGATTTGAATTTTACTTTAATTCAGTATATAATAATGATACAGGAGGATTTTCTAACTTACCATTGAATGCTTCTGATGTCCAATCTACTTATTATGCTCTTGCTTCGATAAAAAGGTTGGGAATAAATACTCCTATTTTTTTTAATGAGAGTAAAACTCTCGATTTTATTTTAAGATGTTCCAATCCTGATGGCGGATTTGGGGGTAACCCCAATCTTTTTGATTCAGTTAATTATACTACAGATTTTACTTCAAGTTGGGCAGCAATTAGATCTTTAGATCTTCTTGAAAAAGAATTTAATTTCAATACAACTCAATTAGACGATATTAACAATACTAAAAATGACTATTATCAATGGTTGTCTACTTATCAAGCTACAAATGGCTTATTTGGACATGTTACTATGGAGTCTAATTATTGGGGTGTGTTATCAGCAATTCAATATTATCCCTCGAATTTTCTAGACTATATTGAGGTCAAGAACATTTTTACATATGTTAATAGTTGCTATGTGAAGGATACGGGGGGATATGCTGATGAACCAAATTTAAACTCGAGTATCTTTGCAACTTATTTAGCCATAAGGATGTACAATATTTTTACTGTTTATGTCGAGGATCTGTGGTTATATAATGAAACAGCTACAGAAAATTACTTGGCAGGATTACAGAATTATGATGGCGGATTTAAAATCGGGGAAGATAAGGATTATATATTTAGCCTTTTTGGGTCTTTTATATCCGTCATTAATACGTTTATTAACACGAATATCTCTACTACAGTAAGCACGTATTGGGCGATCATCTCATTAGACATATTGGATGCGCTCTATTTAATAGATATTTATAATTTTACGCGTTGGATGAAATCGTCTCAGAATGCTGATGGTGGTTTTGGACTCTTTTTAGGATTCTCACATAGTGATATCATTTCTACGTACCATGCAATGCATCTTTTAAAATATTTTAGCAGTGAACCTCACTCGAAAATTCTGGCTATTACCTTTTTAAAAAATGCTCAACAATCTGATGGAAGTTTCTCACCCATGCCGTTTCTTTCAATGGTCGGATTGGAAATAAGCTTATTCTTAACAACTTATATGAGTGCTAAAGCATTATATGATTTTGCATATCAAGCAGAAGATATACAAGGCTTTTTAAGATATTACGAGCAATGCATTGATATTAAAACAGGAGGTGTAGGAGACTATAAAGGATTTGGAGCAGATTTGAGAAATACCCCTTATGGAATGATCATGATGGACGACTTGAGATATGATAGGGCTTTTAATCCAGAACCTTGGACCACGTTGTTCATTAGGATAATTTTTTTTGAATTTATTGCAATAATGCTTTTTTTAGGTTACATCGCGATAAATCGCATCAATATGATAGTGTATAAAAGAATCAAATCTGCCTTTCGAATCGGTGATAGGTTAGATATAAATACCTTGAAGAGATTTCCTGCCATTAATTGCGAGGATCTAAGCATATATGCAGGAGGTAAGTTAATCGTGAATTCAATGTCGCTAAAATTAGATCATGGTGAAATAATGGGTGTTTTAGGCGAAAGTGGTGCGGGAAAGTCGACATTCGTGAAAAGCCTTCTTGGAATGCGAAAATTTTCTGGAATCAATCAAGTGTATGGAATGGACGTGAAAAAAAAATCAAAGAAAATGAGACCTATCTATGGATATGTGCCCCAAGATTTGAGCAAGATCTATCAAGATTTTACCACATACCAGAATATTCTCTATTTTGGAAAGCAATATGGTTTGAATGAAAGAGATATCCGGAGAAAAGCTAAAAGAATTTTACGCAGTTTAGAAATTGAGGATAAAATACATGAACAGGTAAAAAACTTGTCTGGAGGACAAAAAAGAAGGGTAAGTATCGCAATTGGTTTAATCCACGAACCCGTGATCGTATGGATGGATGAACCCACTTCGGGTTTAGATCCTGTAGTTCGGGAAAATCTCTGGCATGCATTAACCAAAATCAATGAGGAATTTAATACAACCTTGATTGTCATAACACATTATCCTGAAGAATCACGTTTTTGTAATAAAGTTGCAATTTTTGGAAGAGGAAGGGGAATGATCGATTATGGAACCCCTAAAGAATTATTGGAACAATTACCAGGAGAGGGTCGCACGATTGACTTGGCTTTTAGAGAGTTGACAAATAACGCTATAGAAAGACTTGAAGCTATAGAAGGAGTAGAAAAAGCATTAGAAAATAAGGCAGGATTAGAATTTTCACTTCTATCAAATTTGAGATTTAGGGATTTGATCAGTAAAATCGAACTTGAATTTGGATTAACCTCGATTCTTGAAATTAAACAATCAGAGTCAAAAATGGAGCAATATTTTCGATATAGAGCAATGGAAGTGCCCCATGCGGAGTGATATTTTTTAAAAGAGGAAAAATATGATAGATTTGTCAAGAGAAAAAGAATTAGAGAAACTTAGAATAAAGATAATTGATGCAATTCGATTTTCTAAGCACTATTGGATGATATTTAAAGAAAAAACATTTGGTATCGCTACAATCTTGGATTTAATCTATAAAAAATCGTATATTGAAGTATTATTTTTTACAAATTATGATGTTTTAGAATCGGGAGTTCCAATTTTAACGATTAATACACCAATCGAAACTGAAGTGGATCTGAATGAAATTCTTTTAGAACCAGACTTTGATAAAGATGGTCTTATAAGTCCAAAAAAAATTATTAATAAACTGAACCAGTTAATACAGGATGAATTCCAGTACCATATTGATACATTAAATCAAGAAGTTAAATTGATCAAACAAAGATATGAAAATTATGAAATTAATAACATACCGTATAATAGAGAAATAAGAATTTACTTTCCTCAGCAGCATATTTTTGAACTAAGAATAAATTTTGAAAAATATCCGCTCATGCCAAATTTCTTTTTTTCTGATAATCTTTCAAAAATAATTTCGGTAAATGAATTTCTTGACATCGAAATGTCTAAAAACTGGAATCCTATCTTTCCAATTCATATCATAAAGATCATAAAAGAGCTAATAAAATTGGTCACTTTAGGTTTAAAAGTGAATGCCCTCCCTAAAGATTCCCAACATTTATTAATCGAGAAAGTAACTGTTGGAACACGTATAAACAATATCTCATTTAAAATATTAAGAGGTCAGTCAATCGGTATCATCTATAAAGAAAACCAGTTTCATCCTTCAGGAAGTGAAAAATCGGATATTTTAGAATTTTTTGACGTTCTATCTGGCAACTCAACATCGTTTACTGGAATAGTCAAGATATTTGGAAAAAATGTCCAGTTGGCTTTAAAAAGTGAATTGGATAGAATCAAGATGATTTCAATAAAAATAGATCAAGCTCTCAAAAATCTAACCTTAAAGAAAGTAATGAGTAAAGATTTTGATCTAATTGTAGATTTGAATATATTAAAAGAACATGTTGATAATTTAGTTAAAAAGAGCGGAATATCCTTTATAAAAAGTGATTTAGCACTCAAAACTCTTAAAAAAACCTACAAGAAGGATATAATTGACCAGATCTTAAAAGATATAGGTTTATTAAATCGAAAATATGATAAAGTTAAGGATTTATCTACTATGGAATCGATATTATTTTCTATTTCGAGAGCACTCTTACACGTTCCCCATACAATGCTCGTATTATTTCCCAATGTCCGATTGGGAAGATTAGAAATAGAAAAGTTCAGTAATGCCATGAATAAAATTTCTAAAAATTATCATGCTTGTTTTATTATTCATGGAACAAAAGAAATTGTATCTATTTGTAACCAAATTATCAATATTACTCCTGAAAAAACGGAAATAGGTTCAGTTGAGGATTATATACGAAAATTACCACAATCAGGAGAAATTTTAACTATCGAACTAAGCCAGCCAAATTTGAATTCGCTAAAACAAATGTTTAAGTTAAAATCGATTATTTTTATTGAACAAAGGAGAAATGAAAAATACAAATTGTTTATTCAAGAAAATCCGGAAAATGTTATAATGCTTCTTTTAGAGTTATTTGGTTCCAAACTATATAATTTTAAAAGGTTTAGAGCAACTTTAGGAGATTATTTAGAATTTTTAGAATATAAAAAATATGGAAGCCTACATAGATCAGGTAATTAAAAATGATTAAAAGTATATACATAATGCTCGATAATGGAATCTTACTTTTTTCCAAAAATTTTACGGAGATCAAGTACGATACAAATTTGCTTGTAGGATTTTTTGCATCAATAGCAAATTTTAGTCGAGAAGCTTTACAAAATATTGTTAAAACAATTGATCTTGGTTTGGATGATAAATTAATCCTTCATCCCCTGATGGGGGGTAACTTGATAGGCGCAGCAATTATTAGCGAAGCAGATGATAATCAGCTAATGAGAAATATATTAAATAACATATTGCTTGATTTTACTCACGAATTTACGTCATATGATAATCCTGACAATATCGAAACCGCAATTATTGAAAAAATAGTTAAAGAAAACTTACACCGGAAAGTTCTTCCCTCAATCCCTATACTAATAATTGCATCAATTTTAATATTAACCCCTCTATTATCAATATTAATCTTTTTAAGCACCTACTTAACTCATTATCTTGAAGATTTATTTATCAATATTCCTATTGCCTTGTTACTGTATAGCACTATAAATCTTTTATTATTAACGATAGCCCCTAATGTCATATCAGGATTTTTAGCTCATGATATAAGATATGCATTATTTAACACCGTTGTAATCGTCATTGTGGAAATGGCTGTTTATATCGTAAGCGTTGACATCTATTTTGTTCAAATTACTTTAGCAAACCTTCCCATCAATTTTATTCTCTCATTAGCTTCCGCATATTTTGGATTGAGTTTGTCTTCACGCAAATACTTGAGAAATTGAAAAAAAGCAAAAAATATAAAAAATAGAATGTAGACCGTGATTGATATGAAGGAAGATCTTGTAAAAAAATTGTTTGATCAAGATTGGAACTATGCGAATAGAGAATCTATTGTAAAAAAATTAAAAACCCTTAGTTATGATATCATTATCATTGGGGGGGGCATAACTGGAGCTGGAGTTGCAAGAGAAGCGGCATTACGAGGAATGAAGGTAGCTTTAATTGACATGCAGGATTTTGCAGCGGGAACATCTTCTAAGAGTTCAAAATTGGCGCATGGTGGAATTAGATATCTTGCTCAAGGCGATAATGATTTAGTAAAGGAAGCAACGACCGAAAGAAATTGGCTATTAGCACATCTCTCTCATTTAATCCAACCCATACCCTTTCTTTTCGGTTCTTGGAAGGGAGGATGGAAAAAAACAGTAATCAAAAGCGCTATTACAATATATGATTTTCTTAGTGATACGGACCAAATATTTCAAAATTTTAAAAAAGGAAAGTGGTATAATGCTGAAAAATTAGTTGAATATGAACCGGAGATTAGAAAGCAGGATTTAGTTGGAGGAGGTATCTATTACGATAACAATGTTGATGATGCTAGATTAACAATGGAGACCATTAAAGAAGCAGTCATTCGAGATGCTGATGCTCTAAATTATTGTAAAGCAATAAGCTTTATCAAAAAAGATGGAAAGATAACAGGATTAAAATGCAAAGATCTTGAAGAAAATGACGAATTTATCATAAATGGAAAATTAGTTATTAATGCTACAGGAATTTGGACAGATGAGATTGTAGAAGTATATCCTGATGAGGTTCCAAATCCTGTTATTCGCCCAACTAAAGGAGTTCATGTAACCTATAGGCGTGCATTTGTTGGAAATAATATGGCAACCATTATAAAATCTATAACAGATGGTCGCGCTTTTTTCGTGCTTCCAAGGGGGAATTTCACAATAATTGGAACAACAGATACGGATTATAAAGGTGATCTAGCACATCCATTTTGTAATAAAGAAGACGTAGATTACTTGATTACTTCAGTAAAATATTATTTTCCAAGTGCTAAATTAGATTATGAAAATATTATTTCAACATGGGCCGGAATTCGACCATTGGTAATGCAAAAAGGTAAATCTGAAAGCGATATTTCAAGAAAACACCTTATCTTTTTCTCTGATGATAATTTATTGACAATTACTGGTGGGAAATTAACAACATTTAGGAAGATGGCTGAAGATTTATTTAAAGAACTAGAAGGAAAGAACTTTTTTCAAGATATAGAAAGAGAAGATGGTTTTTCCAAGCAGGAATATGTAATTGGTTATGAAAAAGAAGAATGGCTAGATGAGGTTAAAAAAAGCAATATAGTCTTGGATGAAAGTGTAATCAATCTATTGCACCAGCAATATGGGCGGGGTGCTCTCGAAATTTTAAAAATCATTAAAACTGATAGGAGTCTAAAAGAAAGAATCATTGAAGAAAATGATTTTATTAAAGCGGAAATATTATATATCTTGAGAAATGAATTAACTCCTCATTTAATCGATATTTTTTGTCGTCGTACTGAAATGTCACTATTCATACATCATGAAAGACAAGAAGCGGCAGCAGAAATAGTAGCTGGGTTGATGGCTTCCGAGTATTCCTGGAATCAAAAAAAGAGAGATAATGAAATAAAAATCTATTTAGATTACGTGAAAAAAACAGTCTCTTTCATAAAATGAATCAAACCAGCATTTTAACAAATAAATATTGGACTCCATTAAAATTATATTTATAAGAAATATTATC
>DXJM01000439.1 GCA_019057355.1 Promethearchaeota archaeon
ACTCCGGAATCAGTGGCCAGTTTCATCGGAATATGCACCAATATCGGAAATAAGAATTTAGGGGGTAAAAAATGGAAAAAGAAGAACCTCAAACAGAGTATTTAAGCGTGAAGGAGGCCTGTGATTTACTCAAGGTTTCAAGTAGAACCTTAGAAAGGTGGAGGCAGGTGGGTATGCCATATATTCAGGTGACAAAAAGGGGAAGAGTTTTGTTTGACAAGGAAGAAATTTTGTCCTGGCTAAAATATTTCAAATATCCATTCAAGGAAAGAATTGAAGAAATAAAAAATTTTAAATTCTAAAAGGAGGTTCTTAAAGTGGAAGAAGTATATGAGAGAATATTCGTGGGTTGTGATGACGAATGTTTCAAAAGCAGAGAAGGATGGGTTACAGTTCATGCATGTAAAAGCCCTTGTCATCAAAGAGCGGTTGGATATAGACGCAGTTTACCGAGAGGTCATCCAAATTACTTAGCATTAGAAAGAGAAAACAATCTCTATCTTAATATGATAGACCCTCCTCAACCCTTATTTATGATGCCATTGTTTACTAATTTTCTAAGATTTACACAAGATCACTGGAATAATGGGAAAAATATTTTCATTCATTGTAATAAAGGAGAATCACGGGCCCCCTCCCTTGCTCTGTTATTCTTAGCGAAGATTATTGGGAAAATTAGCAACTTATCTTTCGAAAGAGCAAAAGAAGACTTTTTAAAGATTTATCCATATTACGAACCAGGTGCGGGAATTCAGATATATTTACAAGATAATTGGGACAAATTCTAAAGGAGGTTTTAAATGAATCTCATCAAACAAAAGCTCAAAGAGCTTGGGAAGAGTCAGGCATGGCTCGCAAGGGAAGCAGGTGTATCAGAAAGCACAGTCTCTAAAGCGGCGAACGGTTCATCAGGATTGAGAATTGATAGCTTGGTCTTTATAGCTAAGGCTCTTAATCTTCCTGTAGAGAGTCTGGCTAAAGACCTGAGTATGCTGTAAGCTCCCGTCCCAAGGCTCGCCTCACCTATTTGGTAGGTGGGGTTGAGCTATGATGAGACTATTGACTAAGGCGTTAATGATTAAGCCGTCAACACCTAAAGTGAAGCAAGGAATTCCCGAAAATGGATAATAGGGGTAAAAAGGGAGTCACGGACTTTTTGAGGCAAGGGTAAAAAGCTATGCTTAGAATCGCTCTGAGAGGTTCATGTGTGTATAATCCGTTTATTTTCAAGCACTTACAAAAGCGCATTTTTGCTAATCTTAACATATTGATAATAAACAAATTACGATGAACACTTCTTTTCTCCATCCAAATTCCATTGCCTCCGAAAAAAACGGGGCTTAGAATCGCTCTGAGAGCTTTTAAGGAAATTTAGTCGTGATAAAAATTTTAATCGTGCGATTCATAGACCTGCTTGATTCAAAGGCATGGAATAAAATCATCATAACATCTAAGGGAATTTTTGTAATGAACATTACAATTAAAGGGAGGCCATATCAATGACAAAAAGAGGCTCAAGGGCTAAGGCTCAGGATAAATATGAAGAGCTAAGGAAAGAAATTTTAGCCAAGGATGCTAAGAAGACGTATTACATCAATAAAAAAACCGATGAGATAATTCATAAGGTTACCGTCCATCTGCCAATTGAGATGGTAACAAGGCTGAAGAAGGAGGCAATTGATAGGAGGGTAAGCCTTTCAACGCTTATAAGGGAAAAGTTGAAATAGGCCAGAGCAGATAAAGTCTATTTATTTTAGAGCCTTATAAGATTTTATCAACCTGATTCTTCTCTCTTCACAATTAACACTAATATCAGAGACATAAGGTTGATGTAAGATGTTTTCATAATGAATTCTCAGCTTATATTCCTTCACTCCAAACCTAAAGAAGGGGAATCCAAAATATCTAACATTTCTATCCTTAATGAACTTATTAAATCTATCATTCTCACTACTTCCATCAAAACCAAAGCCTAATCTTTCATGAGGTTCAACAAAATTCTCTTTAATATCAATCCTCAGTAACATGCTTTCATTATTAAATTCAAGCTCAGGGATTGAAATGCCTGATACCTCTATTTCTTCTATGGAAATATTAACGGCTGTTCCATTTCCTATGTTCTTTAGCTTTATATCGTTAAAACTCGAATAAGCTGTTAAGCATGGCTTTAGAATTAATTCATTTTGATCTACCGTTGCTTTTCTTTAAAAAAACGTTTGCCTTGCATAAAAATACAGCAAGCCAACCGTAGCACCTATAAGCAAAACATTAATAATTTGAAGTATTTGACTTAAACACATTCTTAACTCCAGAGTGAAAATACTCTCTTATCAATTCAGTCTGCTTTTTTGAGGCTTCCTTTCTGAGAATTTCCCTCCCCCTCATTCGTCCATATCATGAGGCGTTAAATCAACTTTGCTGTCTTTTTCAACCTAGGGAAGCCAAGACTTTAGGGTCTTTACTCGCAATAATAATATGTGCTTTTAATTACTTATCACCAAAATCGTTTATTGCCAATCCTGAAGGCGATAGATTTAATTCCTCGCATTTTCATCTTTGAAAGATAGCATACTGTTCTGTTATCACCAAAATTAATTATATCTGCATATCCTACTTTCGTAAGAAAACCACTGCCATATTGTTTTTCAGATAGTTCTAATAAATATTTATGATGCCTTTTCATTTTCTTAGATGTGAGGCTTGGTTTATATGTAATTTGAATCCCTGCTTGCAAAATTTTATTATCTTTTTCTAAAATTTCGAGACGAGCAATTTCATTGTCATCAGTCTTGTAATTAAACATATAACCTTTATCAAAATGTGGTAAGTTAGAATCATAACCTAAGTCTCTATAAGGCTGTTCATTCATGCCCAAATCTATACATTTATTTACTAATTCCTTTGTAGAAATCAAACCGACGGATTCAAATAATAATGAGAATGTGTCATTTAAACTAAAATAAATCATCTTTTTTCCCTTTACTAACTATTTAGAATATAAAGGAAAATTATCTTAAATTTGTTTCAACCTTTTGTCTGAAAACATTCCTTTTCTTTATTATTTATTGTCGATAAGCCACGGCCATAGGGTATTTGGCTTCCACTCGCCTCAATCCTCTTCTTCCTTAGCTTTCTCCTCAATGATTAGTTGCTCGTGTTCATTTGCTTTATACCTCTCAGCCTTCTTAAATGTTACGCTTGTCTTTGGAGGATATTCAATCCCCTTGCCCCTTAGAAGTTCCTCAATGGTTAACATTTGAAGCCTTGGGTAGTCTTTTCCCCATCCTGGTGAATTATAAAATCCTGCCGTAACGGCCTCTCTTGTCATGCCTTGAGTAGGATTAGCCAGGGTTATAAATACTCCGATTTGGGCATTTTCTCTTTCAATCACTCCCCTTAAATCTCTTATTTGACCTGGATTTACATGCCCACTTTTAACTTGGATAACAATCTTTTTTGTCTTTTGAGGTTCATCGTGAAAATAAATATATCCATCTATCCCCCTGTCTTTCCCTTTCTTCTTCTCGCTCTCTGCGGGTCTTGCTCCCACTAATCCTAACGCCCACCATTGAAACTGATAGGGGTCTTGCTTGGCTAATTCCTCAGCACCTTTTAGATCAACGGGTTCGCCTATTACTTCAAATTCCACTTTATTTCCAAAGGTGTCTTTTAGTCTGTGCTTCATTAAAGAGATTGCAAGGTGCGTAACATCAATTCCTATCCACTTACGCTTTAATTTCTGTGCTACTGTTATGGTAGTTCCACAGCCACAGAAGGGGTCTAAAACGATGTCGCCTTTTTTTGACGAAGCCTTGATAATTCGCTCCAAAAGGGATTCAGGTTTTTGAGTGGGAAATCCAAGGCGTTCTCTCGACCTAGAACTAACCATTTCAATATCATCCCATAAATTTTGTATTGGCCTGCCCTTGAGTTCATCTGCATATCTTTTTCTGCGTATTCGCCCATCTTTACTTTTAGGAAAATGTAACTTTCCTTCTTTATCCCATCGTTCCATTTTTTCTTTTGTTATTGCCCAACCAAATTTGGGCGGTTTATAACCCTTATATTCGTACATTAGATTGGGTCGTGGGGATGGGCTTGCTAGATTATCAATGGCATAACGACGACCATCCTCACTGACTTGACTAAAGAATTTGGTTACGTACTCTTGATAACCCTTTGCTTCTGGATTGTATTGAGCCTCAAAGACATTTCTATTAGATTTAGCATAAAAGAGAAGAATGTCTGTGGAAACTCCAAATCTATTGGACTTATGGCTTGTTTCACCTCTTCCTGTTTTCCTTTTCCATGTTATTTCATTTCTATAGTGCCTAACTCCAAAAACCGAATCCATCACTAATATCAAAGCATTAAGTTATGTTACACAATCGGCGAATCTTCTTGGGAGACCACGAATGAGCAGTTTTTTTGATAGTGGTCCAGATGGCATCCAGATTCTCAAACCATCGATTGGTAGTCGCTTCATA
>DXJM01000040.1 GCA_019057355.1 Promethearchaeota archaeon
AGAAGCAATCAATTATCAATTCTCGCTAATCTTTGGGTATTCGTCTTCAAAAGAAGAAGATCTGGTTGTGGGAGAAGTAATAGGGCCTGGAAATTTAATCAGAGAGAAGGTGGGAAAATTATCGCAAGATGTGATTAAATTTTTGAGGATGTACAATGCGATTTTAAGAGATTATACTGGTTCGGAATTATATTCAATTGAATTTTCCCTTTTTGATAAAAATGAGTTAGAAACATCCGGTACATCATCAATTAAGATTTACCCCAAATCCATGATATTATTACCGGGGAAGTATAAGGATTGCGAAACCTCATTACTTGCTCTAAAACCGGAACTTGATGTTTTGGATCCTCACAAATCAAGAGAAAATATGAATAAGATTAGTGAATTGTTTTATGATATCGACGATTTTACTGAAAGACCCGAAATAGATTTTAAATCACGAGAATTACTTCTACAAAAATTTTCATCAAGATTTAGTTACAAACTTTTTGGTGAATTAATAGAGAATAAATGGAATAAAGACATGATTGGACTTAACATTTCATTGCCAACTAGCAAAGAAATGATAGATGTATATGCTAAAGTAAAATCTGACATGCATGTCTCCTTGTATATGAGACCTCACGAGCTACTCTTTATAAATCCCCGATATGACGGATATGAAAGACTTTATCAGGGAAGAAATGCAATCGAACATTTAAAATATGCTATAACAGAGCCAAGCGCTAATTTTATCGTGGAATACACTCTAAAACTTGGAACGGAACTTTTTGAACTCTGTAACACGGGATCGATTGATGAGACTCAAGATGATTTTATTTCTTATTTGATAAAAAATTTAGAGCAAGATATTGAGAATATTAAGGTATATATTAATTTAAGTCAATTTATGAGCAAGTTTAGATCGTTTATAAGTAAAACTAACCAGTTTACTAATAAATTTCTAGATTATTCAAATGAGTTTGTTGTCTCAGGAAATAGAGGAGATTTAATAGAATTATTAGAGAAATATAAGACCCATATGGTTGAAAAGGGGAATAATGAAAACGAGAATTATTCAGAGATCCTTGAATTAACAATTAAAATGATGAAAAAGTCAATCCTTGATAAAGAAAATTTAAGAGCTTCTGAATTAAGATCTTTGTTTAGTAGTTTGAGAGAAATCTTTAGCAATAGTTATAAAATGATTCAGAGTTCTTTTCCAGAATATTTATCTTATAGAATCATTAAAATAGGTATGGACAATTTTATGAAAACCTTAAGGAAAGAGTTAAAGAATGAACAAGATGATCTTAAGATTTTTGGGAGCTCTTTTTTAGATAAACTATACATTTTCATTCTTAATCAAATTGAAATATATCCCATAACCATATCAATAGATATGGACTTTAATGAATCTAAAATATTCAATACATTCATTAACTTCCTTCACAAATATTTACCCTCCTTTTTTGAAGGTCTCCAGATTAACGTGAATGATATTATCTTACTTACAGAAAAGTCTTTGACTTTAGATTCAGAATTAATAATGACGAGAATTGAGGCTTTTAGAAAATTCCAAGGAGAACTCCATTATTTCTTGCATTATATAATGAAATATTCAACATTAAATCGCTTTTTAAAGGAAAATCCTGAAGGTGCGATTTCGGATCCTGTTACCTTTGCAAATAAATTCCATCGATTTTTAGAAAAAAGAATAGGAGGAGTAAATTTAGTTTGGAAATCTTATTTTTTAAGTTGGATTAATGATTACGCCAAACAATATTTTAGAGAATTAGATAGAAAACCGATGACTTTGGATGAGATTTATCATAATTTTTTAGAATTTCTCACACTGAGAGAAAATCTTGAGCAAAATCCAGAAAATTTTGTTGAATTTTTACATAATTATATTGAAAAAATATCAGATGAGCAAGAAAAGAGCGGATTAATTGATTTTTTAAACCAATTTAAACATTATTTAACAATCATAAAAACATATCCAGTTCATTTTAAAGAAGGAATTGAAGCAAAACTTCAATCTTCAAACTTAAATCTTGAAGATACGCCTCCAAGAAATTTTCTTACAAATGATGATGATTTGAATTTTTATCAATTTATCAAAGAGAAAGCATTAAAATATTTTTCGAACTTGATCCCAAGACCCTCATCTCTGATATTAAAACACGATCTATCCGATGATGAGCAATTATTATTTCGTAAACCACTATATCACGTTATTAATTTTAAATATTGGCTTGGACATTCAATTTTTTATCTTGCAGATAATTTTAAAACAACCTATAGGGAATGGGAAAAGCAATTATGATAACCGGAGTAAAACGAAAAACAACTGCAGTAGAAAGCACCTTAAGATACTTTCAAACAGTAGATTTAATCATCTCACACTTGAAAAGAGATGCAGATAGAGGGAAGATTTTTGAGTTATTAAATGAACAAGCTACGCTCAGAGATTTCTTGATAGCCACTGCTACTATTCATTGTTATCATAATATAGGTATAAAAGTCCACCATAATTTAGACGCGGATAAAGGAACCGTAGAATCTACAAAAAATTTAGAATTATCCGAAAAAAGGATAATCTTTGATGAAATTTCACAATTACTTGAAAATTCTATCGAATTAGAAATCGATTTACTCCATCGGATATTCGACAGAGAAGAGAAATTTTTATCATTTTTAATTGAAGAGAGAGATTTTAAGAGACATAAACAACGTGATGTTAATAATATAGAGGATGAAATTGAAATTGAACTTTTAGAGATAATAAGAAACCATTATCCACCTTTTTTTTTTTATGACATGATAAGTGATACTATTGGTTTGACGAATCAAGTTAAAGAAGACATTTTAAATGAATCTTCTGAATTAAAAGATTTATCGATAGATTTAGAAAAAAAACTAATCCAAGAAGAGAAAGAAGATAAATTTATTGAAATCTCTTCCTTAAACCGCGCAATACAAATAATGAAAAATGATTTTGAATTCAAATCATATAAAGAACTACAAGTGGATGAGTTGCCTTTAAGGAAGATAAAAAAAAGAATATTTGACCATTATTTTAACTATTTTCCCATATCCAATCATGCATTAAAGGCATTCTTAGAAGCGAATATAATAAAAAAAGAAATCATTAAAAAATGTGAAAGCTCTCTTAATGCAAGAGTAAATTACGATGAGTTTGAGATGAATATTTTTAACTATATTAAGATCATCCTTTTTGGACAGTTTAAAACGCATCCTAATGACTTTATTTATTTTTTACAGAATTTAAATGAAAATAGTTTCAATGAAATAATTTACACGTTCAATAAGTATGGTATTAATGATATTTTAAAGATTATGAATAGTAGCGAGGAAATGTTGAATAATATAAAAAAAAGGATGAGCATGTATAATATTACGAAATTCGATATTATGGCATTCAACGATCCAACAAAAAATTTGATTCTTTTAAATAGAAAAGCAAGAATTGAGGATTTATCCTTGAATATAGAGGAGGAACAGTTAAAGATATTTGAAAAAAAGAAAGAAATTGTTGATCGGATAATTTTGGATGAAATGAATTTGAAGAACTATTCTCAACTTCTGTTTTTAATAGATTTTAGCGATATTTTAGAAAATTTAGTACGAGAAATTTTTTATGGCTTGTTTTCAAAGATTTTTAGGCCTCTTGCTCGAATTATTGAGTTATATTATAAAGTGAGCAATAATAAAGCGTTATTATTATTAGCACTTAAAAAAATGAATGATACGAAGGATTCCGAGAAATGGGTATTTATCAAAATAGAAGAATTACTCATCCAGCGAATTATAAGAATACAAGAAGATCTAGTAATAATATTAAACTCTTCTAATAAACCGTTTTTAATTAACGGTTTTATCCTTGCACGATTAACAGATTCAGGATTAAAGGAAAATATCTCCAGGTTAATGAATGATCCTAGCCCATTCTATGAAAATGTCCTATCTTTATCGCTAGATCCCGAATTAATATCACCAATTTCATATTGTGTTGCTTATGATTTAATAAAAAGGTTTGAAAAATTTGAATTTTCTCGTAAACAAGAAATTCAGGAATCAATCAAGTCAAAAGAAGAGCAGAAAGAAAAAAAAGTAAGAGACTTGCGCGAAAGACAAAAGGATAGCACTTTAAACTGGATTGAGCGTAGAATCACTTCGACATTTATAAATATTAATAAACCTAACTTTAATCCTACTGATTTATACTGGCAGGATAAAGACCTCAAATCTGCGACTGACAGCATAAAACTTCATAGTGAATTAGAGGGGAATATTGTGGAACGTTTTAATGAATTCTTTCAATTTACAGTTGAAAAGATAAAATCCTTTACCCCCGAGATGCCTTTTCCCGATGAACGAACCATGAAGGACATTATAAATACCTTTATAAATAAGTTATTACGATCTAGACTTAAAAGAAATCCAAATTCCGAAGAAATTAAAAATATGTTCGAGGGGGAGCGTTACAAAATATCTGAAGAAATATCTAAAGAAATTGGAAAAATATTTGACAAGATATTATACATGAAATTTAAAAGTTCTCGCAAAAAATAAATCGTTTTAATTGTAAAATTAACAAAATTATTAAAATTATTAAAAATTTAGAGAAATATCAAATATTATCTGTAATATTATTGATGGGAAATCATGAGATCAATTTTTACATGGATAAAAAATCGAATCAGCTATTTAATACAATCAATTCCCGATATAATTAAAGGGATAATTTTATTCACATTAATGATATCAGGTTTATTGATGGCAATATTGATAAGGTTGTTAGGACAAAGTGGCATTTTAATTTCTATTGGCGGTATATTTATTGAAATATTTGCCCTAATTGCGGTCTATTTCTTATTCAGAAAATATCTAAAGTCTGAACAGAAATCCGGAACAATGGAAGGAACAAAAAAAATAAACAAGAATTTTCATAACAAGTAATCTTCCCATATTCTGGTCTTAATTCCTTGAGATATCAGGAAATCTTTCACTTCAGTTAGTAAAATATGGGGGTCGTATTCCCATGCCCCTGATTTATTGAAAGAGAGGCATTTTAATTCATTTATATCAAGCTGCTTTTTTAAAATCAAACCATAAGTTGCCACTTGTGGAAGAGAAATCAAAAAATTTCCTTCTGGTTTGTAATCTATAACCTTTATCACATTTTTATCTATATCTATCTGAATTAAATCAATATGTCCGGTGAGATAATTTCCATTTACGTGGCTCCATATTGGAACTTCAATCGCAACGGAATCTTTATCTTTTATTAATATATTTTTTAGAATGGGGTCATGGCCTGGAGGCTTACTTATATTATTTTCTCTATAACTCTCAAAAACGGCTTGAGCATGCATGCATAATTTGGAATTAGGCCCATATTTTTCAATATACCCATTTCTAATGAGTTGTTTTCCAAAACTTGTAATAAACCCATTTTTAATTCCCATTATCTTGAATTTAGAAATTCTCTGTATATCTCTCGAATTAAATATATTGTTGGGAACGAGGGCTGTTTGATAAATTTTCTTAAAATAACTACCTAGCTTTCGGTATTCTTCTCTATTTGTCCTTGAATTAGATAACTTTTCGCTATGATGCACCAAATTCCAATTGAAACTATACTTAATTCTCTGATGGTAAAAATCACGCCTTTTAATCAAAAATTGAACTCCATATACCTTATTTTAAAAATTAGAGAATATAATCAATTTTAATAATATATAA
>DXJM01000440.1 GCA_019057355.1 Promethearchaeota archaeon
AATAATATTATCTGAATATTGTTGAGTTCATTGAATAATATAGATGAAAAAAGCATGTTTTACGACCCCTTTAAAAATAGTGTAAGACCCCCACAGTCTATTTTCTCACCTGTAGAAAAAAATGCGGGTATTATCGATTCGAGGATATCCGTAAGATCTAGCTTTAAGGAGTTGGAAAAACAGACAAGAAATCGCTATCCCAATAAAATCTATGATAATGATGATTATTTGGCAGATTTACTAAAATGTTTAAAGATTAAATCATTAGTTGTTGGTATTGGAGGCGCAGGCAATAATACGGTAAGCCGAATGTCTGAATTGGCATTATTAAATTCTGACACTTTAAATGTTAATACTGATGCACATGACTTGTACTATTCGAATGCCAATAAAAAACTCTTAATAGGTAAAGATAGATGTAATGGATTGGGGTCTGGAAATAATCCTTATATTGGAGCAGAAGCTGCTGAGGATGATCGCGAGCAAATAAGTGAATTAATTAAAGCGGACATTGTTTTTCTTACATGTGGGCTTGGTGGAGGGACTGGAACGGGTGCCGCGCCGATTATTGCAAGAGAAGCCAAGAAGAATAATGCGATCGTCGTTACATTTTGTTCAATTCCTTTCAAATCAGAAGGAAATTCAAGAAGGCAAAGAGCAAAAATAGGCTTGAAAAGTATTGCGCAATATTCTGATACCATAATACCCATTCCTAATGACAATCTTTTACAATTTCTTCCAAAAGCCCCCATGTTAACGTGTTTTAAATTAATGGATGAAATTCTTGTTAAAGCAATTGGGGAAACGGTAGAATTGATTAATAACTGTGGTGTTGTAAATATTGATTTTGCTGATATCAAGAAAGTCTTTGAAAAGAAGGGAAAGTACCCTTCAGGGTTAATAGGAATCACGGAATCTTTAGGAAAAGAAGAAGATTTAATTAGAAAATCAAAATTGGCCCTACATAATCCTCTATTAAAACCAAATACTAAAGATGTTAACAACTGCTTGGTATCTGTTTCAGGAGATCATCGATTATCACTTTATAAAGTTGATAGAATCGTATCTACCATTACAAATGACATTCCCTCAGATGCAAACTTAAAATTTGGAACGAGTGTTGATCCAAACTTAAAGAAATCCATAAAAATAATGGTCTTGGGAAGCGGACCTATTTCCCCTTATGTAAGAACTGCCATGGATTGTAATGATACAATGCCGATCATTCCCCAATGATTCTCAGGTAATCTTTAAATTGTAAAAATAGATTTTCAATTTATTTAACACCAAAAAACTAAGCAAAATTTCTAACACATTTTGGGAAAGTGTACTAATATTTAAGAGGACTAAAATAATTGATAATGTATGACTCAAAAATTTAGTCTTACAGATTCTCAACAAAAAATTTTCAAAAATAAGGTTTTGCCAACAATATTTATTGGTTCAGTAATATGGTTGGCAAGTGAACTAATATTTGGTTCATTTTTCACAAAAGTTTATATTCCTGGGGAAATCTTTTTTGCAATTTATATTCCGATGATTATCGCAAACATAATACTTTATATCTTCTTCTATTCAGTTTCAAAAAAAGGAAACATGCTATTAGGAGTTATAATTTATTTCCTATTTGCTATTTGTGCGGGAATAATTACAGTACCCATATCAATTATATCTGTATTAGATGTTAGTCTTAGAATATATGTTCATGGTTTTATATCTTTAGTTATGGCTGGAGGAGCAATCGTATATATTCTTGCTCTTGTTTTAAAAGACCATTTCTTTAAAAAAGCCCATTTATTGCTTAATTTATTGATGTTTATATTAGGAATCGCATTAATGTCAATAATATTTATTCTGATTTATTCAATTTCAAATCTCATTTTAATCATAATTTCTATATCAGTCTTAACCATTATAACATTACTTATATTGCTTTATGGAGCCTATTTAACTCGCAAAATCAAAGATGATAATTGGATACCCGTAGTATTTCAGCTATTACAGGCCTTATTAGTGTTCTCCTTTTTGATATTTCTCGTTGTTATTATGATTCTGGTGATATTTGCATCTGAAGGCGATTTCGACATTTCAGGTATTGTAAATTGGTCTGGCAGGGATGTTCGATTATCGAAAAGAGAGGCTCTTGAATAATCCAAAAAAGGACATGTAAAATGAGTAAAGAACTACTTAGAATGCCCGAAGACGAACTAAAAAAAGAAATTAAATTATTTCTTAAAAAAAGAAAAGAGCTTGTATTTTGTACCTGCAGTAATAACATTCCAAGAGCAACACCAATGGATTTTTATACGGTAAAAAGTGAAGTTTCCGATGATTTTACTATATATGTTGCTCCCACTCCTGGAAGGAAAGTAAGTAACATTGAAGAAAATCCAGTTGTTAGTATTGGTATTTATACACCCATGGATACGGGTAAGATTCAAGGAATGCAAATCACGGCTTCTGGAAAGGAACGGTTGATTTTCTTGAAAGAAGGTGATGAAGAATTTGACCATGCCCAGAAAATCGTTCGAGGCAAGAGAAAAATGATTCTCAAGATAATTCCCGAAAAGATCGAACTTCTTGATTATGATTTTGTCAAGCAGGGATATTCACGGCTTCAATGGATAGAATTTAATTGAAATATGGTGAAATGTACTAAAGTTCTTTCCTTAAAGCATCAAATATTGACATCTGCTTTATATATAATTCCTTTATCAATTCACCAAATGCATCACGCACGTTTTCCCCCGATAATGCGCTTGTTTTATAATATCCTAAAAAATTCATGTCTTTTGCAAGTTTATTTAAATTATAATCCGATTTGGGATGTGCCTTATCAGCATTAAGCTTGTCAATGTTAACTAAATCTATTTTATTTCCGAAAAGCATCATGGGTATTTTTCGGGAATGTTTGGCTATTTCCTCAAGCCACTTTGGAACATTTTTCAAACTATTTTCTCCATGTTCATTTTCTTCATGAGAAAAAACAATAATAGCCGCATTGGTTCCAGTGAAAAAATTCTGCCTTATATTTTTAAAACCTTCCTGCCCTGCTAAATCCCAGATAACTAAGGATATGTTGTTTCCCTCAATGGTTTCATTATATTTCGTAATTTCGCTCCCTAAAGTCATTAAATAATTTTTCTCAAATTTATTATGAACGAAACGCCTTATCAACGATGTCTTGCCAACGGAACCGTCTCCAACCAAGATAACTTTAAAAGTAAATGATCGTCCTCCATTCATGATAATTCTCCTTCAAGTGTTTTGACTTATTTGATAATTATTAGTTATCATCCTAAAATTAAATAATAATAAACTAATCATTTAAATTTTTAGAAATTTTTTATTACAGATCACTAAGGGAAATCCCTTATTTTTCGCATGTTTCGGATATAAAACCCTTTTTATATTTATTGTATTTACTCCCTTTACATGTAATCTATCCAATCTGACTTTTGTTTCTCGGAATATAATTCTCGCTCTGTTTCGTAATCATGAACTAATGCGTTATATTTTCTATGGATCATTTTTCTATCAAATGCACGTCCCTCTAATAGCAATTCTTCCTGGTCTCCTTTCGAGAAATATTTCATGATAGGTATGAAGAAGTGCTTGTCTTCTTTCTCAATATGTTTTGGATAAAAATTGACTAAGGTGTTAATCTTTTCAAGGATGATATTGAGAGCCTCTTTTTCACCATGGACATATTTTTTATTTGCTTCTACTAATTCTCCTGTAGTTTTTCTGCTCAAGACATGCTCTTGAATTAATTCATTCATTATTCTCTCGTGTTGGGATGATAAGTCCTTTTTTTTCAGCTCTCTAAAAAGGATATCTTCTTCCTTCCCGTGATGCGTTTGATCAGCATATAATCGAATAAAATCCACAACATTTTCGATAAAAACAGGATTTACTTCCTTTTTTTCTTGGATGACTTTCATTTCTATTTTGAGAACATCGATCATTCTTTCAATCAACCTATGTTCAACCATTAGTGGGCCTATAGGTAACATTTTTGAGTAAATCTCCTCATGTTAATTTAAATGATTCTACAACATTTTATAGTATTGATTATTTATTTGTTAAATAAACTTTTTGGAGATTTTTATTTATTTGTTATTTGTTTTAAAATATAAAAAATTGAGTAAATTTTACATTTTTA
>DXJM01000441.1 GCA_019057355.1 Promethearchaeota archaeon
ATTCAAATTATGAATAAATACTGATAATCATGTCTTTAAGACAATATAATAGTGAATTAGGGACCTTTATGGATAAAACCATTAAAGTATATTTGAACGATGATAATTTTATCGTTGGGCAATTGAAAGGTATTTCTGAAGATTCAAATCTCATTTTAATAAATGCAAGGAATGAAAAAAATAAAGCATTTCCTAAGATCATGATAAAAAAAAATTATTACAATTATTTTACTTTAGAAGAAGAACCCTTTCCAATGGAAGCTCTTGCAGAAAGAATAGCAACAATATTTTCAAAAGGTCATGTAAATTTTATTGCCGAACAAAATGTCATTTCAATTTTAAATGGAAAAATTGTAGTCAGCGATGATGGGGTGAGGGGTGAGGGCCCATCAGCTGAGCGGGTTAAAAAGATCTATGAACAATTCAAGATGGACCTTGAAAATCCCCAAAAAGATTAATACTTTATTTATTTTTTTTATAATTTCACTTATTTTTGAATATATCAATCAAATTTTGTAATTTTAAATCTTGATGGACGGAATAAAACATTGCCTTTGCAAGGGGAGTTATTTTTATTATTCCCAGTTCATCAAACTCTCTCAAGTAATCTTTTTCAATAAGCGGTTTGATATCTAAGGTCCATGCTTCCGAAAAAATTTCTTTCAAATCTTCAATCTTCATGTTCTCATCAATTTCCTTAGCAAGTGCCATTATTAAAGCTAATGACCCATATTGACTCGGTGTTATTTGATCATCCTTACCTTCGGCTATTAAGACATAATATTTTTGTTCTTGAAAGCTGGTTTTTACAAGATCAAATCCTACATTTTTCAAATAGGTATAGACATCTATCATTACATCATCTAATTGTATAGACTCTTCACATAAGTACATGAGATCTTCTTCCCTGATCATTTTTTGTGGGTGTGTTAATATTACACGAGCTATTTTTTTTACAACATCATCATGTGCATTCATTTCATCGTTCAATTAGTCCCACCTTTTATTTATATATTAATAACAGTTAAGTTATCAATTGCATCGTTAAATTCTAAATTAGAAAGAATAAATATCAGTCGATATTTTTTAAAAATAGATTCATTTTCAAAAATTGGCATGAGTTTTTTAATGGTTCTAAAAATAGAACCTTTTTTATTATATTTAGCATGAATATATATATTTGAAAATATGAGGTCCTTATTGTCGAATTGCATCTGGAGTGAGAAATAAAAGCTTAATATGAAAAAAATTTTTTCAGGGGTTGTTAAATCTTGAAATTCAATGGTTTCTTTGCTCGAGCGAGTAAATAGTATATTAATGGAAAGGGATTTATTATTAATAAGGGTTAGGTTGAAAATACATTTTAAATTGATTTCAAACAAGAACTTGTTAACCATGTTCTCAATCTTCTTAATAAGAACGTCTAGATTTTTAAATGATTCCATTATCTCAATAATTAATTTTCTTTCCTGAGGGATGATAAATTTTGCTCCCTTATTGGTTAAAATATCGTTTATTTCATCGATTTCTTTTCTAATTTCTAAAATATATTGAGGAACGTCTTTATTTAACATCTGGGTCGATTTTTCGAATTTACTAAGATCTCTATTGATAGTTATTATATCCGCTTCAATTTCTTTTTTAGGTTTTATGATATCTAACATGATAATATCAATTTTTTGAAATTCTTCTATATCTTTACCTTTTAAGCCATCTTCAAGTTCTGTTTTAAGATTTTTTATTTTTTTATCATCATTTTCGATATTATTAACTTCTAAAAGGTAATCTTGTTCAATTTTTTCAAATTTTGGATATATTTGGTCAAATTTAATTTTAGATTTTTCTAGTTTTGTTTTGACTTGGTTAATTTTAAATTGTACATCTTTGGCATTTAACTGAAGAGACTTGATTTGTTGTGATCGTGTTATTCCTTGAAATTTGTTATTTCCGTCATCAGAAACAGGACCATCCATTCCTCGAGTAATTTTATTAATTTGGTTAAAAAAATCTTTCTTTTGTTTACTTAATTCTTCAATTTCAGTTTTGTAACTTTCCAATTCTTTAAAAATTTCATCCTTTTGATTTTTAATTTTTAGATAATCCTCTTTTAGATAGGTTACTTGTTTCTTTGATTGCGCTTGAGATATTGTTAATTTTTTTAAGAGATCAGTTTTAGCTGCGAGATCGCCCGAGCGGGTTTTTAATTGAACAATTTTCATTTCTTTTTCTAATATTTCTTTCTTTTTTAATAATTCATGATACTTTAGAAGATCTGATATATTTTGAATCAAAATGCAATATTTATCAATAAGATGTAAATTATAATCAGTGAGATTCCTGTATTTATCTAAAAAATCCAATAAATAGGGTGATTTTTCTATTTTAGGGAGGATTTTTGTTCTATTAGCAAAAAAAGTTAGAAATACATCTAAAGGTATAGTATCGTAATTCTCAAAATTTTGAAAAAAACCTATATTTTCAAGGTCTGTGAGCATTTCTTTCTTAAACTTGCCTTTTATTAGAGTAAATTTATCCTTGATTGATATTTTCTTATCTCCAATAGCAATTTCTAATGTTTTATTTAAAATATCTGATTCACGGTTTAGTCTTCTTTTTTAAATTTATTAATAAATTTTTGATATTCTTCTTTTTTCTTCTTATCCCGTTCTCGAATGAGTTCAAGGGGATCCATGTCATCATCTTTTTTTATCAGATAATCTTCTTCAAATTTTTTTTCAAATTGGGATTTAAATTTCTCAATTTTTTCAACAACATCCTCACTCAATTCTATTTCTTTAGCAGGCTTTTCAGCGAGTTCAGATAACTTTTCTCTTCGTTGCTTTCTCCTTCTTCTTTCAAATTCTTCATCAGGAAGGTGTATGTATTCCTGATATGTCTTAGAGTGAAATTGATCCTCTTGTTTTTTTTTCATTTTTTCCAATAATTCTTTATTTTTTAGATCTTCGATGATTTTTCGTTTCTTTTTTAATTCTTCAGCTGAAAGTTGATTTTCTATTTGCTGTAGAAAATCTTGAAAAGAGAGTGGATCATTTTCATAGGTTGCTTTAAATTTTTCAATAATTTCTTTATCGATATCTTCGGGAATTTTTTCTAATTCTAATTTTAATTTAGATTCAAGCTTGATTTTGAAGAATTTCTCAATTTTTTCCACGCCTATAAAAAAAATTGAGTTTAATTTCAACGAACTTAACAATTCTAACCACTCATCAAGAGATAAAGAGGGGATGTAGGAAATAGTCCTAATTATTTTGTGTATCTTCCTATTTTCTATAAAGGATAACCCAAGTTCTTTCATGTGATCTTGAGTTATGTTGATAACTTTAAGAGACTCCTTGAAAGACTCTTTATATTTTTGGATGAGGAGATCATGAAAAAATAGAAAATTTGTTAAATTCTGATTTGAAATATAATGTAAATCTCGATTTAGTTTGTCCAAGACTTTATTTATTTCATCAAATTGATCAAGAAAATCCTGATTGTCCATAATTTTTAAAACTAAACTGCTAATTTCTTTATACTTATCGTATACCATATCCAATTTAGTTAATTTTCCCTGTAATAGGTCTATAGGCTCAATTAAGTCCTTTATTTTTTCCAAATCAAATATTTCTGATTCCATTGTTTCAAAAAAGCAATTTATATTTCCGGAGGCAATGAACGTCCATTTTTTGCATTCCTTCGTTTATCATCTTCAATTTTTTCACCACTCAAAGTATCTTGTGTCCCGACGTGAATAGCAGTGCCTCCAACTAATTTCAATGAATTATAAAAGATTTCATATGTTAAAAGCTCTGCACTAATACTTTTAAACAATGCAACATTTGTTCCTCTCTCAATATCAGAACCAGAATATCCAATAGTAAGTTTCAAAAGCCCATCCTTACTTTTTTTTTGGATCTCCTTTAGAAAAACATTTTCATTAAATTCGGATACATCACGTCCCAGTTTTTTCTTAAGATCTAATGCTAAAGAGTTAAAAAATTCAAATTCTTCATCTAACCTTTTTAGAATTGAATTATCTACTCCAATTTTTGCATCTTTTATTCTAGTGACAAAAGATTCAATAATCAATTTTCGTAATTTGTAGTCTGGAAAATCAAATTTAAGATGGAACATGAATCTGCGCCAAATGGCTGAATCTAATTGCCCTTGATGATTGGTTGCACCAAAAATTGCCAGGGGAATACCTTCATAAGTAACCCTGTCAATGACTTGTAAAAAGGATATTACAGCTCGTTTAATTTCTCCTACTTCATGGATATTTGATCTTTCGGATCCGATAGCATCAATTTCATCAAAAAAAAGGATGAAAGCATCATTTTGCTTAGCTATTTCTGCCGAAAGTTCCACAGCATTCCTAATATTTTTAATAGTATCACCCAGTAGGGGTGAAACCAATCGATCTGATTCAACAACGCAAAGGGGTATTTGATATTGTTTGGAGAAAGCTCTTGTTAAAGAAGTTTTTCCCGTACCTGGAGGGCCATATAATAATACAGTTAAACTCGGAGATAATCTTGCATTTTTTAGTTGATCTTTAATATTTTTATAGTTTTTCAAAGCTTTAAAGAAATCTTCTAATCTTTCTTTAATAACTTCATTTCCTAAAATATCATCAATTGATTCCTTTATATCATCGGGCAAATATACGGCACCATATTTCCCGAGACGCTCTTTTATCTCATCATTGGTATATGTAATAATTCTTCATCTCTTTACTTTTACTTTTAATTTCCTTTCCTTTCTTTATCAATATTTTCACATTCAATAGCAACAAGTTCAATCAGATGTTTGAGATTATCTATTTGAGATCCAATGAAATTGAAAATTTCTTTTCTATATTGGGGTGAATCCCTAATTTTCATCTTGTCTATACCTAGATAATTTGGAAAGCATGCAAGTTTCATTAAATAAGGGAGTACTTTTTCATTTGTCTGTAAATCCTTAAATA
>DXJM01000442.1 GCA_019057355.1 Promethearchaeota archaeon
GTACATAATAGTAGGTAATAAGTAAATTTAACTAATTAGTTATAATTTATAACTATCTTTAAATTTCAGACGAGTTTTTCTTTCAAGATTTTTGAGATCCTATTAGTCCATTTTTTAGCATTCCATTCTTTACCCTCACGTATTTTATGAAATGCTTCTTGTAACACTTCTTTAATTTGTAATGATTTGAAATAATTTATCATTGGAGCTATCACGGCTAACATGTATTGTCGATGTCCTGATCTTTGAGTTTCCTCTGGATGCGAATCAAAATATACATAAGCATGCATATCGATATTTTTCATTTTCAATAAAATACCTTCTGATTTTAGGATGCAATCTTGTCCATAAATCAACACGGCAGCATTGAATAGTTGAAATCCTATATCTTTTAGAGAATAGGAGATTTCTTTTTTCTTTGAATATGATTCCTTCAAAATAGGTCCATAAACATCATCCCAAACCATGTAAAAAAGGGTAATGTTTTCCTGTTCTTCATTCAATTCAGGAAGTATCTCGTATTTTTTAAACAATTCTGTAATTTTAGCACTCATTGATTTGATATTATTGCTCCTATTGATTTTTCCTTTAATGATTGCAATTAGATCTTCTTCGATTATTGGTTTTGTGAGATAATCATCAACACCGAGCATTTTTCCAAACCGAACATCATCATTCGATGACCTAGCAGATAAAAACAAGAAAGGTATCTCGCTCCATCTTGGGTCTCGTGATATTTTTTTAAAAAACTCGAATCCATTCATGTTGGGCATCATGATGTCGCTGATAATGATGTTTGGGAGTATTTGAAGATTATTTAACGTGTTAATGGCATTTTCACCAGAATTAGCCGTAATAACGCTATAATCATGATGTTCTAAAGATAATTGTAAATTAAACAAGATATCTTCATTATCATCCACCACAAGTATTAATGGTTTCATTTTTGAAAAATAAATCTACTTTTTTTACTATTACTAATTTTACTAACATTATTATATTTATGTTATATTCAATATTAAGCTTCAGGATGCTTTCTTGGAAGAAAGAGGAAGAAGGTAGATCCCTTACCAAGCTCACTTTCAACAAAGATTGCTCCTTGATGCATTTCTACTAAGTCTCTTGCAATACAAAGTCCTAAACCTGTTCCAGGAATATCACGTGCATCAATGGCTCTAAAGAAGCGTTCAAATAACATAGATATATCTTCTTTACGAATTCCTATTCCTTGATCAATAAATTGGAATAATACACCCTCAATACCATCTTGATTATATTTCCCATTATAATTATCATGAGCTATAATCGTAATTTTTGAATTTGCTTTTGAATATTTTATTGCATTATCGATGAATATTCGAAAAACCTGATCAATTCTCTTTAAATCACCATAGAGAATAATATCCTTTTCAATAGCGGTTTCAATTATTAAATTTTTATTTTTTATGTTGTTTTCCATCATTTTCAGGTTTTCCTCTATAACACTCGATGGATTGAATGGTTTCCACTTTATTTTTATTTTTTTCTCATCAATTTGGGAAAGCAATAAAAGGTCTTCTATTAGTTCATTGAGTAAAAAAATATTCCGAAAAATCCCCTCCATTAGTCGAATTTCTACTTCAGGGGTAGTCTCTTTCTTAGCTTTCATTAAATACTCGATAGACATCATCAACACCGTGATTGGAGTACGGAGTTCATGAGATACGTTTGAAAAAAATTGTTCTAGCTTTGATTCTGCTTTTTTTCTTTCCGTTTCATCAGTAATAAACGCCATTGAGCCATCAATTTTACCCTCATCATTAATCATTGGTGTTGCCCTGACTATGGTATAGACTTTTTTACCAGATTTATGGCGAAATTCGAATTCATGTTCTTCTCCCTTACCCTTTTTACGATCTTCAAGTTTTTTCCGAGTAATATCAATATATTCATCATCAATGAAGTCAAATAAAGGTTTTCCCATCATTTCTGCCGTCGTATAACCTAAAATTCTCCCCATGCTTGGATTGACCAAGGTTGTCTTCCCTTCTAAATCAATTACCCATACTCCCTCAAGGGAACTTTCTATTAAAGTTCGATATTTTTCTTCAGATTCTTTTAATTTTTTTTCAGCAGATTTTCTTTGTGTAATATCGTGAAAAATACCTTGCATGATTGGAGTTCCCCCTATTTGAATCATAGAAGTATTTATTAATACTGGTATGATCGTACCTGATTTCGAAATTAGTTCACCCTCGCGTGTTTTCCTTTCTTTTTCCTCACTTTCATTTTCAAAAGATACTACATAGGATTGGGATTTTTCTGGAGGAAATAATTCCAAATAATGCATTCCTATTAATTCTTCTTTTGAACGTTCTAAAAGTAATTCTGCTTCTTCATTACAATTAATTATATGTCCGCTTTCGGGATTTGACCAAAATATCGCATCGGGAGCACGTTCAAAGTTAAGGCGAAATTTAATTTCACTCTGCGCTAAATTCCTGAATAATAACCTGAATGGTTTTTCAAGACCTATTTCTATTATTGCTTTATAAGCGAAATAAAACGCGATGATTTTAAAGACGTGACCAATAAGATTTTGGATATCAAATACATCTGTATATAACGTAAATGCAAATTCAGAAGCAATGGTAAAAATGATGGAAAGAACCATGAGTCGAAAAACAACTATATCAAAAAAATTTTTAAATTTAACCATTAAAGTGATAGAAACAATCAGAATTCCAATAATGATATATTCGCTTGTTATTTTAAATGCTGTTAAATGGTGTAATTCATCATTATAACATAGAGGAAATAATTCAGTAAAAATTAAAATAAAAATCAGGATGGTAATGAGCACATATGTAATAGCTATTAGATTTTGATTAATTTTTTTATTCATGAATATTAATCCAATCAAGAAAGAAATCGATTGCATGTATCTGGCGGCAATCCATAAGGATGTTGCGAGGTTGGAGCCATAATCAGTGAAGATTCCCATTCCAGCATAACTTAACGTATGGATTGTATCAAGTGTCCCTACAAAAAGAAATGAGACACCTACAATGAAAAAAAAAGAGCTATTGGAATATTTTCGAGAGTTCCATCCAATAACGAAAATGCCGCCAGCAATAATTATACTGAAAATTTCTGCTATTGAATGAAAGAGTAGAAAATTAGCATATAAATATCTGGTCAAGACGATAAGAAAAACAGAAACAAAAACGATGATGTAATCTAAATTGCGAAAGATAAATGATTTTTTCGTTTCATTTTCTTTATA
>DXJM01000443.1 GCA_019057355.1 Promethearchaeota archaeon
AATTAAAGGTATTTAATGAAGAATATTTAGAAATCTATTTTAAAATTAGGATAAATAGAAAATTTCCAAGTGTTCATTGGTTCTAACTCCTTTTCCTTGCTTGTGACGCTTTAAGGCAATGAGGAATACCCAACTCAGGTAGGAGCTCATAACAATTCTCTGAAATAGGAAGACCAAGGCATTAAATAGGCTTAATGTTGTGGTGGGATCTTTTGTTCCGATGAACATGATGACCATTAATAGAGTCTACCATTGATATGACTGCCATTTCGGATCCTTGCGAAATTAGCGGAAAAATACAAAAAAACTTACGGGTGAAAGGAAAAACACGATTGCTCCGAATATTTTGTAGAACATCCCATGCCAGCTAACCTGATCTGGTGGAATTGTGACGGGATCCATCACTAAAGGACCAGAAATGAGATAAAAAATTGTGATACTCATGAATAATATGGGACAAGCAAGGGATGCATTTCTCTCTCGATATTCCATGGCAATTCCACGCACGAAAACAACAAACAAGGGTCCCAAAGACCTCTCTTCTATTAATTCTTATCTGATTTATACTATTTCTAATGTCAAACTTGTTCTGGGGTTGTTATTTCAGAGTTGGAGTATAATTTTTACCAATCTTTTATGAATTCTTCTTATGCTCTCGGATAATGCCGAGGGGGAAATATTAAACAGCCTAGAAAGACTGGTTAACGATCTTTTCCTTGGCACTTCATAATATCCCTCGTCATAAATGGTTCTAAGGATATTCCTTTGTTTCTCTGAAATTAATGCCGAGCTTTGATAATGTCCGATACTAATGATTTTGAAATCTATCTTGTTCTTCTCCAAGTCGTTCAAAAAGGTATCTAATTTATCTCTGGGAGTTATGGTTTCAATCATTATGATCCCTTCTTTTATGGTTAGGGGATATCTCAAGAGCAATTCATTTTTAACTAATGCCGCAAGAATCCAAGGATCTCTTGTTCGCACGTTCAATATTAGAAGGTCTTCAGCTTCGAAAAGGATATGAAAAGAATCGGGGATGAGTATTCCTTTTAATTCTTTTATGAACACATCAAGCCCCCTACCTCTGATTTCAAATAAAGTAATCCCAAAATTTTCTCCTATTAAATACTTGGATAAAATGCTTATCTGCAGGTTGAAAAACTTACGATTAATCATTGAAAGCCATTTAGAATCGGGGATTTTAATCTCTAACTTAATTTGGACGATATCGGTTGCCATGATCTCTTGAATAATGTGCAACAAATATACTTTACCTATAAAGGATTTTTTTTAAATAGGGATCATCGTTTATTAACTCAAGTAATTTAGAATTTTTAGGTGATTAATTTGAATTTACAAATAAGTGGAATGGACATGAATCTTGCCATACCCATGTTTATTACCTGGGTAATTCTGACAACGATCGCATTGATTCTCATTTTAAAGAAAAAACCTACCAAGAAAATAAGTACGGTACTTTATATTGCTTCAATTATCATCGGAGGCTTCGCCATAGGAGGAATTCCTAATGCAATAATGCCCATTCAACAATTATTGATGGTTTTTGGCACGCCCGCCAAGATTGCCTCAACAGTGCTGCTCATGGTTGCTTTAATAATGTTATTGCTAACAACAATAATTTTCGGGAGAATTTTCTGTGGTTATGCGTGTCCTTTAGGAGCATTACAAGAGATAGGGTCAAATTTAAAATTTAAATCTGAAATGAAATCCCAAAAAAAAGTAAAAAATAAAATAGAACTTCCCAAGAAGGCGGTATTTTTAATAAGATGGGGCTTTTTTGGATTGATGGTCTTATTGGGGGTAATTTGGGGAATTGCACTGCTTCAAGTCGCAAATCCCTTTTTAGGATTTAGCGTGTTCCGAAATTCTCTTGGCGTAATGATCATAATCCCCGTGATTATATTAACAGCGGTGCTTGTATCAAGTCTCTTTGTCTATCGTCCATGGTGCAGGCTTCTATGTCCTTTTGGTACCCTTGCTTCAGTAACTAGCAGGTTTAGCATCTATAAATACCGCCGGACTGAAAAATGTAATGATTGTGAATTATGCGAAAAAATATGTCCTACTGCCGAAGCAGGGAGGGAAAGCACGAAATCTGAGTGCTATTTTTGCAATAGATGCGTTGATATTTGCCCCCAAGATGCGATCGAGTTGCGAAGAAAATAGATTTAACTTCTTTTTTTTAATACTTTTACCATATTCACGAGTAATATGATAATTATATCAATCAATAGATTTAGATAATTTTAAAAATGTAATCTGACTACAAAAAGAAAAAAATAATTTTTAGATTCCTAATTTTTTACGATTAGATTCGATATGGCTGACCATTGCCTCAACTGCTTGCTTGGCATCCGTTTCTACGTGTAGTATCCCTCCCGTAACGTCCTTACAATCCACGGTTAAAAGCTTTACTAAATCAGGTCCGCCTGTAACTGTTGGAATGGGATTTACATAGGTGTATAATCCAAAAGCTAATGCAAAAATTGCATCGATAGTTGCTTTTTGTTCCATATATTCCGGAGCCGCAGCAACTACGGGTAAGTCTGGAATTGGAACATCCCCAAGTGCAGATGAGATTGCCCCTATCAAGTCTGCGACTCTACCAGTATCAGTACATGTCCCATAACTAAGGACGGGGGGAACTCCAAGTTTTTCACAGACGATTTTAAGACCAGGACCCGCAAGTTCCTTGGCTTCTGGGGAGCAGAGCCCTGCCACTTGCACTGCGGCATTACCACAACCCATGGACAATACCAAGATGTCTTTTTTAATTAATTCCTTGGCAACAGCTACCGTGTGTACATCCTGTCCATAATCACGGAGTGTTGTGCAAGATACTAATCCGGCAACTCCTCGTATCGTTCCATTTTTTATGACATCGAGTAAAGGATCTAATGTCCCCCCTAAAGCATCTAAAATGCTCTCACTTGAGAATCCTACGATTGTTTCGCTTAGATCAAGATCGACGACGGATTCAATATTTGCTCTTCGCTCCTTAAAATTATCGATGCCCATTTGGAGCAATATTTTTGCTTGTTCTTCAGCCTTTTCGGGAATATAATCCACTCTTTCTGTTATTCCTTGAAAAACGACAAGTTCGGAAACGGGTATTAATTTGAATTTATATTTTTCAGCATATATGGGGTCTACTGGCATGCTGCAATTCATGTCACAGACAAACGCATCAATGCAACCACTTGCGAGGATCGCCTCTTGCATTATCCAGTTTCCCGTAAATCCATAAAAAACATCATCCATTTCCCATCTCTGAATCATTTCTTGCCCCGTCTCAATATTGGCTATTATTCTCAATCCTTTAGCACCAACTGCTTTGGCTTTTTCTTGCCATTCTGGATTTCGTGCTACTTGAACCATCGCAAATCCTAAGAAGGGTTCATGACCATTAGGTAAGATGTTTACATAGTCAGGGTCAAGGACGCCGAGATTCACGCGCATTTTATGAGGTCGAGGTACGTTAAACAGAATATCTTGTATGAATTCATTTACAATTTGGCTTTGGTAAGCCATTGCAATGCCAAGCCTCATCGCCTTTAGTGCAAGACTCACGTAATACCCATCCACGTTGGTAAGGCAAGAACTCGTAGAAAACATCATTTCACCATAAATTCCGCCAGGAAAAATTCCTAGTTTTTTCCATGTCTCTTGCCGTTCTTTTGGGGCTAAATTTTCAATAATTTTACTAGGATCATCAAAGGGTCGATTAAAATCATATTTAACAAAATCATGTAATCTTAATGCAATATCCTTGTCTGAACCAGAAACATCCAAACCTAACCGTTCAGCAAAGCTTTTTAATTTGGCAGGTTCACTTATGTTAAATGGTGTCTTTCCTTCTATCGTTGCTTTTAGAGTCTTTAAGGTCGCTTCCGTGTGGTAATGATACGTCGAGGATCCCATCACGTTCCTAAGAAGCATCATGCGCATTGCCATTCCATCAGCAGTAATACCGCAAACACCCCTCTTATCGATAGAAGCATCTGCTCGACAAGGACCATTCGAGCAAAGGTCACATCTCGCACCACTGAGACAAAACGGGCATCTCTTATCAGGATTACCGCCCATTCCCTGCGCTTCAAATCGATCCCATATATTGATCATTCCATCCTTTTTAATTCGCTCATAAACCTTTTGAACAGATTTATGATAAGAAATTCTTTTTCCTTCCATGGTTGAATACCTTTTTTTAAATCACTTTTAAGTTAGTTCGCTTAATAAATATAGCTTTTATGAACTATATACTCAAAAATAATTTAAAACTAATTCCGAACATGTTCTTTTACTATCGTCATTTTTAATGTAAAAAACTCATTGAAAATGAAAATGATATATATTATCAAATGCTTGTGCTAACCTAAAATTAGATGCAATATAAAAGAACCATTATTTATTTATTTATTAGCTATTCTCTTTATTTTTTCTGGGAAAGTAGGGACATCACGTGCCATAAATCAAGAAGCTATGTGACTTGATCGGGGAGGAACAACACATCTCGTGGTTAATCAAGAGAGAAATACTCTTGGATCGGAGTATGCAATAAGATCCATTTAAAAAGAAATTTCTTAAACAATTGACAGATTCTTTTAGATCTTACCAAACATATAGATTGGTCAAGACTCTTAAATTAATACATTTTAAAATTTTTCATATAATATCTTTCCTTAAAAATCTTCAAACACCTCAGCATAATATTTTTTTAATTTAAACTGTTCTATTTTATAGAATTTCATTTATAATTGGATTAAATCCAAATTATGATTATTTTTAATTTTTCCCCAAATTTCTTCTTTAAATCAAAAGCAAAAAGTTCAGATCCTCCTTCTGAGATAGTTTCCTTCCTCTATGATTAAATATCTAGATTAATTTAAATCATATATTTTAGCCTTAATAACACTTATTATTCATTTTCTAATCTTTTAAAGATTTCGG
>DXJM01000444.1 GCA_019057355.1 Promethearchaeota archaeon
AATCTAAAAAAATCATAATTTCTTGACAAAAGATGTAATTGAGAAGCTAAATAAGAAATACAATATAAAAATAACAATTGATTATCTCAATTTCTTAATGGATATTGCTAGTAGCTATTTTAGTATTGAATTAAATCGACCTTCCAAAACAGATGATTTCTTAGGATTTATGTAGTAATCTTTATTATTAGCACCTTGTCAAGATATAATAATATATTTCTTTTTTGAAGGGTGGTTTAAGATTTTTTCTTTCAGCTAATCATTGAATCGAAGATTTCTTTTTTTATTGATGTGTTCCTCTTTTCCATCCAATGCTTATAAAATATAGTAAGGTATATTTTCAAAATCCTTAGATAATTGTTAATTTCCATACTTTTGGGACTAAAGATTTAGATGATAATTTATTATTTTTTTTAATGGTTTAATATTTATTTTTTTTAAAGCGGAGATTTCTAAAAATGGGATATCATTCTCAGACATTAGTTCATTTATTTCAATTATATTAAATCCAAATCCTTTTGCTGAGTCAATAAACATATTAATTGATTTTTTTTTTCAAATTGTGAAAGCTTGTCGATCTTGTTAAAAATAATTAAAATTGGAATATTGAATTCTCTTAAAAAATTAATCAATTCAAAACTTAGAGGAATAGTCTCTTTATTTTGCGTGAAATACTTGTCAATTTCATCCTCAATTCTTAATATGTTGATCACGACCAATCCAAAAAAATATTCTTGACTATGCTTTTCCACATGCAAGATAATCTGTTTTTTGATGTGATCCTCCCTTCGACGACTTGAAGATTTCATGTATCCAAACCCGGGTAAATCTACGATTTTATAGGGCAAGTTTGGCAAGTTTATTGATTTTAACAATAGAGTACTTCCTGGTGCTTTTCCAGATTTACCTTTATATTGCTTTGGATTTGGAAGGAGAAGCCGAGTGATTGAACTTTTTCCCACATTGGAGTTTCCTATTATTAAAAGAGAAGGTTTATTTTTCATTTTAGAACATTCCTGTATGATTTTAAATGTCTTGGAAGTCATCTTTTAAAAAATCAGAAAACATCTTTTTTTTTTCTTCTTTTGGAATGATGGGTCTATTAATTAGGGGTTCACCCGATTCTTCCAGCAATGTTTTCAAAGTCTCGACATTTATGTTTATTTTGAACTTCCCGCCTCCCATATAACGTATTATTTGCTTATCATTCATATTTAATCTCAGGATATACCCAAGACCAAAATAGAATTGATGTTCAGGGATGGGATCTATTGGATTTTTACTTGTTTTTTCCTTTAATACATCATACAATAGTACTTTTGAAGCTGTATGATCCTCTACTTCAAAAACAAGATACCATAAAGCATGATACCATATTTTTTCTTTCTTAGTTTTTATATATTCTAAAAAACTTTCAGGCGTAATGGTTTCTTTTTTTTGCACTTCAAGTTTTTTAAATAATTCTTTTTTGATTCTTGCTTCAAGATCGTCTTGTATTGGTTGAACGAGTTTAACATCTTCATCTTGCAATTTGTCCGTCTCTTGTTTAACCCCTTCAATAGCATCTTTCATGTCTTTTAATTCATCAAGATCGAGTGCATCAATATCGGAGAAATCCTCTAACATCGTTTCTCTTTGAATTATTTCATCTTCAAATCGTGTTGAAGCACTTTCGCGTTCTTGAACATTTCCATGTTCCCTTGCATGATCTATTTTTTCGTATTCTTTCACTTCAGCGATGGCATTTTGCATTTCTTGAATTTCTTCCATATCTAAATCTTCTAAATCCGAAAAGTCCATCTTGAGATGTTCTATTTCATTGAGATATGTTTTCAAATCTTCATTTTCTTGATTTTGGTTTTTGTTCTCTTGATTTTCATTCATGATTTCATCATCAGTATTTTACAGGTACCACCTTGTTAATCATAATTAACTTAATGAAAATAAATATTTATCTGAATTCTCTTGATGATGTTTTATTTTTCCAATTGAATTGTGTAATATAAATCATCGATTAAAATGTGATAAATACATAACTAAGATAATTTATCGATGTTTTTTACTATTTCTGATTAAAATCAAAAATTCTTTAATTTTTCATTTATTTAGATACATAGTCAAAGTAATTTTAAAATATTTTTAATGTACTATGGAAAAAATTAATCTAAGTAGAATTAAAGGGATTATTTTTGATTTAGATGGTGTGATTTATGATGTAGGACCTTCTATTAAAAAAGCAGTAGAAGATTGTATTGAGAAATATAACATAAAAATTGATCGTGAAAGTATTTTGCAGGAAATTGCCCATCTTCTTGAGGACATTCAAAATTATCCCCTACCTCGAATAATATTAAATTCCTATGAATTGTTGAAAAACACATCTTTCTTGGATGGATTATCTTATTTTAAAAAAATGCGTATTGTGGTTTTTTTATTCAACCAGTTTAACGGATATAAAGAAGATGCAACTGTTTTTGATGGAATAGGTGATATTCTTATTAAATTATCTAAAAAGGTAAAACTAGCGATATTAACTAATAATAAGAGCACTTATGCTGAAGATATTTTAAAAAAATTTAACCTCTATAAATATTTTAATACAATTATTGGATTTAATGATGTGAAAGAAAATAAACCCAATCCGGAAGGCATCCTAAAGATCTTGGATGGATGGCATCTAAAAAATGAAAATATAGTATTTATAGGAGATATGACTTCGGATATCATTGCAGGGAAAGCTGCAAGAGTATACACGATAGCCGTGGCAACGGGTCTTGCCAAAAAGGAATCTTTAATTGAAAATGAACCAGATTTCTTAATAAATCATCCTAAAGAATTGAAACAGCTTTTTAATCTTTAAAACACATTTTTTTAAATAAATAAATACAAAAAAAAGATAAAAAGTTAAGTGCGCTTGTAGATAAATCTTTCCCAAGATTTTCTTGAAGGTAATTCGTTTGGCAGCCCTTTTCTTTTACGAATCTCTAAAATGAGATTTTCTTCAATACTTGCAGGTACTTTTTCAAATCCTGAAAATTCATATCCAAAAAAAGCTCGACCTTGGGTGGCACCACGTATTTCATCAGCGATTCCTATGGTTTCGGAAGCAGGAATTTGACCTTGTACCCTAACATATTCTCCTTCAGGAATTACATTTGAAATCCTACCACGACGCTTACTTATAACACCACTTACGGGACCTTCCGTGCCTTCGGGGGTCTTTACATCTATTTTTTGGATTGGCTCAAAGAGATGAGGTTCGGCGTCCAGCATTGATAGAGATAATGAAGAAAATGCCATTCCAGCAATTTGACCGTACTGAGTGTGCCTAGGATCTTCGTGAATGACCATATCAGTAAACACGGCTTTAATACCCGTTGCAGGTTCCTTAGCTAAAATACACCCCCCGATCCATTCTCTAAACGCATTAACAATTGTGCCCCTGACCCTATCAAAACGCTGTAATCCCGTTGTTCCATTTACAAGCAAGCTACCTTGGAAGACGTCCACGATACGCCTTGCTTCTTTGGCATCCCATCCTCCTTCTTCTCTCAATATTTTCGCTCGTTCTTTTTCATCTTGCAAGTCATTTATTTTACCGGACTCTATTAGCTTTTCAGTAGCTTTATCTAATGGTTCGACATAAAGTAAAAGGCGATTATGAGTATTGGCGGATTTACAGTGATATTCTGGTCCTTTTTTCAATATCTTCTCTCGATAGACGATTATAGGTTCTCCAATATTAATTTCAACTTGATTATTAATTCTTTTTGTAAGGATTTCAATTTGAAGAGGATCAATACCACTGAGAATGAATTCTTTAGATTCTTCATCCAACCGATAAGTAGCAGTAGGATCTGCTTTTAACCATTTGCTAACAACTTCAGCTAATTTATCAATATCATGAGGATCCTTTGATTTAATACTTCTTGACACGACCGGTTCGCATGCATATTGAATTTTCTCAAAGGTAGGTAATTTTTGTTGCTCTTCTTTCTCTTTTGGAAGATTATTTACATTCATAAAAGTTTCTCCCGATGGACAAATAAAACCAAAAAGGGCGAATAGATTACCAGCTGGTACTTTTGGAATATCCAATATATCCGTGATTTCCATTACACCTAATCGCTTCACACGACTAGTTGTTTTGCTTCCGATAAGATATAATGTATCGGTTTGATCAAATGTACCCGAGAAGATACGTCCAATGAGAGTTGCCTGGTAATTTTTCTTTGGATCTAAAAAAATTTTCGTGATCATACCATAAAGAGGACCATTAGGATCGCTTTTTTGAAGAGCTTGTCCCAACTCCGAGTTTAAATCGCCGCCCCAAATATGTGGGATTCGATATTTTGAAGCAGTAACGGGATCTGGAAGATGATCGACAACCATTCTTAACAAGCTTTCATCTAAAGGAAGGGTATCCCTTAACCATTGGATGTCTCCCTCAGAATATTTTTCAAAGACATCTTGGGGTTTCAATCCTTTTTCCAATAAAATCTCATAAGTAAAGCCCCATCCATGTTTGGCTGAACCAATAGCTACGGAATTTTTGGCGAAATCTACCCCCCAATCGCTTCCTTTTGGTCTGACTCTTTTAATTATATCGTTAATTTGTTTTGTAATAGCATCTACTTTGCTAAACGTATTTTTAGGACTTAATTTCAATTCAGCAATTAATCGATCAACTTTATTGATAAAAAGTACAGGTTTACAATATTCTTCCCCTACTGCTAAACGAATATTTGTTTCTGTCTGGGTCATTATTCCTTCAAGAGCGTCAACTAATATGATAGCACCATCACTCCCTCTGAGTGCTCGCGATACCTCTCCTGTAAATGAAATGTGCCCGGGGGTATCATTAATCTGGAAAATGTATGGTTCTGGATCATCTGGTTTTCTAGGATCATTAAACGCAAGTAAGACTACACTCGTAAAAATCGTAATACCTCGTTCTTGTTCTTCATCATCACTATCAGTCATTTGCAATTGACCAGCGTCTTCAGGCCTCATTAATCCAGCACGCCTCATGAGATAATCTGAAGCCGTTGTTTTACCATGATCGATATGTGCTGTAATACTAAAAATCCTTTTTTTTTTATATGAACCCTGTGTAATTTCTTTTGAAATCTCTTCTGGGTTTTTAACTTTTACCATAATTTATTCACATTATTTTTTTTTAAAGCGTATTATGAGATTAAAATAACAAGGATTGTATTTTTAAATCCATATCTGAATTGTGAAAAGAATGAAACCATAAAAATTTTGTGTATTCAAGCAATTAGACGTGTTATTCTAAACAGCTTTTCTATGTCTTTAAGAAAATGACCTAATCAAGTCTAAAATCCGAAAATCTTTGCTTTTTTTAATTTAATTTACAAAAAAATAAATATTAACGTAAAAATATGGGAAAGGGAAGCAAAAAGTAATTCAATGAATGGTTTGGAAGATTTTTTCCTTAAATAGCCATTTCATTTTGTTAATAATCGTTTTTTTAACCATGAATAGTACAGTTAAAATTACTCTATTTTTTCAGTAGTTTTTTTACATGTCTTACTCCTGAAAGGACATCATTAGCATAATCATCAGCCCCAAATCTTAAAGCGAGTTCTAAATTTAGAGAGGGGCCACCTACTATTATTTTAACCCTTTTACGTAATCCTGCCTCTATTAATGCTTCATGTGTAACCTCAATTTCTTTGATAGTCATTGATAAAAGGGAACTTAAAGCAATAATAGATGCTCCAGTTAGTTTCACTTCCCTAACAATGGTCGCTGCGTCAACATCCACGCCCAAATCGATTACGTCAAAACCAGAGCTCATTAGAATGGTTCCTAATAAATTTTTTCCTATATCATGATGATCTCCTTTCACGGTACAAATAATGACTTTTTCTTTCCGTTTTTTCTCATTGATAACTACTAACCGTGGTTTTAGAACCTCGAAAGCAGCCATTATCGTTTCTCCGGCAAGCATTAACTCGGTTAAATAGTATTCCATATTTTCATAGCGACGACCGACCTCATCCATGCCATTCTTGAGCGCTTTTATAATCTCAAAAGGAGAAATGTTGTTTTCATCTAGTGCAAGGGTGATGATACGAGCTATTTCATCTATCTCAAGTTCGACAACCATATTCGTGATTTTTTCTAATATCATTGAGAATTCTTGCATTTTATTATCTTTAAGTAATCTAATTAATTTGAAAAGGCAAAACCATTTCTTTCAAGATATGAAGTGCCTTCTTGCTTGAGGAGAATTTGGCATTCCGTGCTTCGGAAACATTTATTACGTTAAAATTATCCGGAATTTTATCTATTATAAAATTTTTAACAAAATCTAAAAATGACGAATAAGCTCTTTCTGATTCAACCCACACATAATTATTTTTTTCAAAACAATTTTGATTTTTTTGTTTGAATTTTTTTACATGCTCTCTTTCTTGCAGGGGAGGACCCCTTCTCAAATAAACTTTAGAAATTTCAGGTTTTGAACAATATATTCCAATGTTATATTCTCTAAAATTTTCCTCGAAATAGACTTCAAAAAGAATCCTTCCAAATCGTTCTTCATTTGTAGGCTCCTTTTCTCCATTAGTTTTTATTTTCTCACCCAAAACATAAGCTTTATCTCTATTTATCGTGTAGTGAACCGTATCATCTTCATTTTTTAATTCGATTATGAAATAGTTTTCTAGCTTTGAGACATCTGCTTCTGGAATCGGTAAAATTTCAAAAAAACTAGGATTGGGTCTTTTTAAAAACTCATAAATTCTCTGATTACAAAAATCATAAGCTCTCTTAGATATTGCAGATGCCACATTTCTATTTGAATCGATTGGATCTGTTAGAATGAAGAAGTCCTCTTTAAAATGAGGGATCTTTTTCAATTCCTCCTCAGACCTTTTAAAATAGTCTAATGGCGTTTTATAAAGCCTATTAAAATTCATAAAGACATTTTCAATCGTTTTAAAATGATAAATTAGCAATTCTGCGCTGTATCCGATGAAACCAATCTTGCCAACTGCACTCTTATCACCATAACAATGGCAACTTTTAAAAAATTGCTTTAATAGCCTTACATCATCTTTTTGATCCTTTGAAAGATTATCGCGAACAAACCGTCCATGCCAAGGAGAGCGATCAACTGCCGTTATTATTCCGTTTTTTCTAATATAATCAAGGTTTAAATCAAAATAAAGGACGAGGTCCAATTTAATATTAAGATTTTTTTCTTCATCAATAAAATTAACGGTTACATAAGGATGTTCTGCATATAATAGACGAGGTTGTTTAAATTCCTTTAAAATCAATGATCTCATTATCCAATCATTACATAATTTTAAGAAATCTTTTTTAGATTTCTTTTTTAATTGAGTTTTGGATAATCCTTCGTATTTTTGCTTGTACAAATCATGGTTTAAACCAATAAAAATGTCAATATCAAAATCGTCTCTTAATTGTGTCTGTTTAATTCCAGTGGATCCTTGTGGTTCTATATTTGTATACTCGATAGCTAATTTATTAGCAGAATTTTTGAGTAATATTCTAACAACATCCACTATCTCATTTATTTGAAATATTTCCTCAGGAGTTGGGATGATTTCTTCTAAAACTTGTTGAAAAATGTTGTTTAATGAAGTCATTTTTTTATTTGGATATAATGCACTACTTTTTTGAGTAATTAAAAAATTATAAATGTCTTATTTATATATCAATAACATTGCTTTAACCATTAAATTGATTTACATCCCCCACCAAGGGTGACTTGTCTTTCTCATTAAGAGGATATATTCTCGCAACATTTCTTTTTGATCTGATGTTAAATCATTTAAAAACCTCGCCATTATCTGTCTCACGTGTGATTCTGGAAGGTTAACATATAACGTTTCATCCTTTCCAATATCCCTTCCTATTTCTATTCCACGAATGGATACTGCTATTTCAGAACCCTTTTCGGCTTTTTCCATAGTTTGCCCCTTATCCTGTAATTGATGGATTCTACCTACCTTTTTACCCTTATCGGTAATTAACAAGACTTTTGGTTTTAGGGTTCCACCTTCAATTAATACTCCAAACACTGCGGGATTGGAATTTCTAAACACGTATTCGGGGAGCATTTTAATTTTTGCAGGCAACCAAAGTTCTCCCAAATGCTTCGCGGTATCTTCTGCCTTTCTCGTTTCGGCGTATTCAATAAATTCGTCTGATAAACGATATATTACATTATTTGTAAAAATTCTAATATTATCTTTAAAAGCTTGTTCTTGGGCATCAGGCAATACGGGAACATTGAATCCTAATACAACTGCGGAATATGGATCAAAGTCTTGGACAATGCTTGCATTAATTATATCTTCTTTTTTTATTGGTCCAACATCAGCAATGCTTATTTTAATATTATTTTTTGTAAAATGACTTTCCAAGGCTTCCAAAGAGCCTAAGGTATCCGCCTTGAGTACAACTCCTGCCTTATCCGTTTTAATCCTGATAGCATCGACTTCCTCTTCAATTTCTTTATATACTTGAGCTTCTTCTGTTTGATTTGCGACAACTCTAAAGGGAGAACCTGCAACGACATCATCAATATTAGGAGCTAAGATCTTGATTCCCGCTGCTGCTGTAATAAGATCAACCGAATCAAATTTTTGTCTTGGATCTCTTATTTCATCTAAAGGTTTTGGAAGCAGTAAAGCTCTTATCTTTGACTTAATTGGCTTTTCCAAACCGCCTACAATGAAATCATCCCCTTTAATAATGACACCATCATATATCAACACGTCCATTGTTTTTCCTTGTCCTTTTTCTTTCTTGACTTCTAAGACGACTCCCTTGGCAGCTCCCTCTGAGAATTTCAAGTTCTTTGAAAGATATTGTTGAACCAATCCCATTAATATCATCAATAATGTCGAAATTCCCTCGCCGGTTTTTGCGCTTGTGGGAACTATGGCTAGCTTTTTTGTGAAATCTTTAATTTTGTGATATACATCACAATCCTTGAAGCCCTCTTCAAGGAAATTTCCAATAATCTCAAATAATTTCTCATCAAGAAATTCTTTTACGTGAGGTTTTTGTTTATTATACGAGTCTAAAAAATCAGCATCTTGGATTGACTTCCATCCTGAAATTCTATCTATCTTATTTGCTGCAATGATGAAGGGAGTTTTTCTCTCACGTAAGATGCGAACAGATTCCCAGGTAATTGGCATGGTTCCAGCAGTCACATCAATAACTAAAATGGCTATATCTGCCACGGCTCCACCCCTCCTCCTCAGATTCATAAATGCCGCATGTCCAGGTGTATCGACGATTAATAATCCAGGAAGCTTTATATCTTTTTGAGCAAATTCCTGCTTTGATTTTTTCAGAAATTCCTTGATGTCTTCAACAGGAAAATAGGAAGCACCTATATGCTGCGTAATTCCTGCTGCTTCCCTCTGTTGAACTATTGTTCCCCGGATATAATCTAAAAGAGACGTTTTTCCATGGTCTATATGTCCAAGTATGCATGCTATTGGAGCTCTGATTGCTTTTTCTCCTTTTTGTTCCATTCCCATTCACGTGTTTGAGTAATAAAATACTAACTATATGATATACTTGTTATATAATAGAATCATGTTCTAAAGATTTAGAACTTTTCTACTTATGAAGTAATAATCGCTACGAAAATGAATTTTATTTGGTCATTAGATATTTTTTCAGATATTTCGCAGTATATGACCTTGAATTAGGAATAATATCTTCGGGTGCACCCATTACAACAATTTTTCCACCTTTTTCCCCACCTTCCGGTCCAAGGTCTATGATATAATCTGCCGATTTAATTATTTCCATATTATGCTCTATAATGATAACACTATTGCCCATATCTACCAATCTTTGGAGTACTTTTAATAAAATTTTAATATCATAAATACTTAAACCTGTTGTCGGTTCATCTAGTATATACAAGGTATTTCCCGTGCTCTTTTTTCGTAATTCTCGTGCAATCTTTAACCTTTGAGATTCGCCCCCACTTAACGTTGTAGAAGACTGACCTAATTCGAGATATCCTAATCCAACATCTACAACGGTTTGTAATGTTCTTTTGAGATGAGGAAAATTATCAAAAAGCTGTAATGCATGATCGAAAGTCATAGCTAAAATGTCAGATATTGTATAATCTTTAAATTTGATTTCTAATGTTTCAGCATTATATCGAAGTCCCTTACACTGATCACATTTGATATATACATCTGGCAGGAAATACATTTCTTTCAATATATATCCCGTACCTCCACAATTTTTGCAATGTCCCGCTGTCGTGTTAAAGCTAAATCTTCCTTTTTTATAACCACGAGCTTTTGCTTCGGGTAAAGATTCAAAGATTTCTCTAATATAGTCCATTGCTTTTGTATAAGTTGCAGGTACTGAGCGTGGAGTTCTTCCTATTGGAGATTGATCAATATCAATAATTTTATCTATATCCTGGTACCCTACAATTTTATCAAAATCTCCTGGTATCATTCGAGAACTACGAGTATTTATCAAATTATGCAATCCCTTAAACAAGCATTCAATGATCAAGCTTGTCTTTCCAGCACCAGAAACTCCTGTCACGCATGTCAAGACACCAAGAGGTATTTTAACATCGATCCCTTTTAAATTATGTTCTCTTGCACCAAGAATTTCTATAAAATTATTATGCGGAACGCGCCTTGATTGAGGAAGGTCAATTTTTTCTCTTCCAGATAAATATTTTGCAGTTAAGGTGTCTTTATCGAGGATCTCTTCCAATGGACCTTCTGCTACTATTTTTCCTCCTTGTTCTCCTGCAAGAGGTCCTAAATCGATAACATGATCTGCACTTCTAATGATTTCTTCATCATGCTCTACAACAACAACGCTATTTCCTAAATCCCTTAATTTTTTCAGCATGGTAATTAAACGAGTTATATCTCGGGCATGAAGACCCACAGAGGGCTCATCAAGCACGTACAATACTCCAACTAAACTCGATCCTAATTGGGTTGCTAGTCTAATTCTCTCTGCCTCACCTACAGAAAGGGTATCTGACCTCCTGCTCAATTGAATGTAATCAAGACCTACATTTTCCAAGAATGATAATCTCTCAGTAATTTCTTTTAACACCTCTTTTACAATTACTTGTTGGATTTCATTCAATTTGAGTTTTTTAAAATAGCTTAAAGCATCTTTAACTGAAAGACTTGATAATTCCGCAATATTTAAATCATTGATAGTTACGGCTCTACTCTCTGCCTTTATCCTCTGACCAGCACATTCAGGACAATTTGCTAGATTCATAAAACTTTCATAAATTTCTCTGCCTTGGTCTGATTGAGTTTCCATGTATCTTCGGTAGAGAATTGGAATGATACCTTCAAAAGGTCGATTTGTTTCCCATGAAGAAAAAATCCCATTCTTGGTATTTTGATAAGAATTTTTCTCACTTTTAAGGTGAAAATTAAGATTTTCTTCTCCAGAACCATACAATAGCTTGTTTAATTTTTCAGGATCGATATCCTTAATTGAGGTTTTTTTGAGGTCAAATCCATAATGATTTGCAACTTGTTCGAGCATTTGCCATGAATAACCCCCTAAAGATCGGAATCCTGGAATATTTCTTATCCCGCTCTCTTGTATTGGAAAAGAAAGGTCGTTCCCTAAAATTAATTGATAATCGAATTCTAAAACGGTTCCTAATCCATTGCATGACCTGCAACTCCCATGTGGAATGTTAAAGGAAAATTGCTTGTGATCGAGAGGGGGAAGGGATATTTGGCAATCTAAACATGCATAGTGTTCTGAATAGATTCTCTGCTCTTTGCCTATAACTTCGATAACAATTAATCCTTCAGAGAGAGCTAAAGCCGTTTCTATTGAATCTGCAAGTCTAGTTCGGATATCATCAGTCATAACTAACCTATCAATTATAACGATAATGTCATGCTTGATATTTTTTTCAAGAATAATTTCTTCATCAAGGGTATAGTATATTCCATCGATTTCAACCCTCGCGTACCCTTTCTTTCTTAAATCTTGAAAAAGATCCTTGTATTCCCCCTTTCTATCTCTAATTAAAGGTGATTTTATAACAAATTTTTCATTTTTTTTTACTAATGTTAGAACTTGATTGATGATTTGTTGGGGCGTTTGGGGATTGATTTCTTTTCCACAATTTGGACAATGAGGAATCCCAATATTGGCAAATAAAAGCCTGTAATAATCATAAATCTCTGTTACAGTACCCACAGTGCTTCTAGGATTCTTGGAAAGAGGTTTTTGTTCTATTGCAATCGCAGGTGATAATCCTTCTATAGAATCAACATCCGGTTTGTCCATTTCACCAAGAAATTGTCTTGCATAACTAGAAAGGGACTCTAAAAATCTTCTTTGCCCTTCTGCGAATAATGTATCGATGACTAAAGAGCTCTTTCCACATCCCGAAACACCAGTTACGACTACAAGTTTATTTCGTGGAATTTTAACGTTTATATTCTTTAAATTATTTTGTCTAGCCCCTTTTACTACAATAAATTCGTTCATGATTCATTAATATTAGTATCGTCGTAATATAAAATTTTAAAACCAACTTAGATATAATTTAATTGATTCTAATCTTTGAAAACTTATGTAATTATATCTTTTAAATAATAAATCCGTTTTAAAATACTAATTTAATGATTAACATGGAGGTGAAAAATTAATGAGAAAAGATTTTATTTGGATGGTTGTTTCCAGCATGCTTTTCATATTTTCAATGATATCTGGTGGTGCCGCAGCTATCTTAGTTCAAGGAGGATTGTATGATTTTATCTATGCAGTTCATAAGATCATATCGGTATTAGCGTTTATTATCTTTATTGTAACAATAGTAATTGTTTATAAAAGATGATGGCATTTCTTTTTCAGTCTACTTCTTATTTTTCAAAGAATCGACTTGTTATTGTTATTGATGTTTTAGTTTTTAATTTACCTATATTTTCTATAAAGCTTTAAAAATATGCAATTTTTGAAAAAAAAGATAGTGCTACATTCATTTTTTAAATTTTCTCCCTAAAAATGAAAATATCAACAATGAACCAACTATCATTAAAACGCCTCCAACGGGAGTAAATAATATTCTAAAAAGTTCGTTGTTTAAAAGATTTGTTAATAACAACACATCCATATATCCATAAATCAAAATCCATCCAATAATAAAATGTGTCCACCTTTTCACATATATCTCGTCAGTTTGTACTTTTAATATGTGAAAAATCTTATATGAATAAAATACTAAGGGTATAGACATCGAAACGTGTAAAACCAGCACGAATACGAAGAGTGCGAATGATATTGTTGGTTTCCATAGCGTGGTTTCACTAAATACTATACCTTGAGGAAATAAAAATACTAATAAAAGCAAAATAGTATATATTACCGAATACATTATTTGATATCTGGTAGGAAATTCTTTATCCTTTAGTGAATAGTACATTAGTAAGCTGAATAGGGTTATGAATACTGCTGCATAATATTCTGAGAATAATGTTATCCCATATAAAATACTATTAAGGAGCTCATCTGTTAAGGGGGCATAAATAATATTCATTAAACCAGCTACAGTTGTAAATAGATAATACCCACTGAAAACTAGTTTTCTCCTACTTCTTTGGGCTTTATTATGCAATAAAATAAAGGCTAAAATAATACAGATACTTATTGCGAAAAGTTGGAATATATAAACTTGAAAAATTCTAGCAGGATCTAATTGATACAGCATCTTTAATATCACTTTTTATTTTTTTTATTTTTATTTTTTTTATGAGGTAGCAAATTAATCTCACCACCGACTAAAATGTTGCCTCATTTTCTTTTTTTATTTTGTTGATAGTATTTATTGACATCTACATCAAATTGCACGTAGCATTTACTTCTTGCTCTATCCATTGCAGTTATATCCTTGATAATTGAGGTTAATGTGGCTCTTAATTGCTTGATTACCTCCTCAGAGTACTGTAACACAATGTCAGACTCCAATTCCTCCGGTTCGCAATGTTTTATTCGCAAATAATCTTCGCCCCGAGTAGCCACCATCCGCCATACATTATTTTTTGCTACTCTACTATATATGGCTTGTTTCTCAACGCTAAATGCTCTCTCCAGATCTGTATTTGTCTTGACGGCTTTTGGAAAATTAAAATATTGAAATAATCCTGGCAGATACGATTTCCATAGCCGATACCATTCACCCATAATTTCAATCGTTGTTTTCTTCTTGCTTGGCAAGAATGACTTAAATTCTTCCCACCTTGTGGTGAGGCCTTTCTCTTTGGCAAGGATAAGCACGTTCTCAAATTCTTGTTCAAGATTTTTTACCTTTTTTTCCCGAGATAAAGATTCGTCACCAAAAATCATTCGGATTGCTTGAAACTTCTCAAATAAAACCTTTACATCCTTATAAATAGATGTTATTTCTTTAAAAGGCTCTTTTAAAGACTGGATGGTCTTATCCATTATTTTGGTAAACTGATAAGTCGGATCAAGAGTAATCTTAACCGCATCCATGTTATTCACATACATCTCAACAGTTTCATAAAGCCAGGTACCTCGTAATTCCTTTAAAGTTTTGTTTTTGACCTTGACCATGGTTTGTAAATCCTTGTCTGTATTTTCAAAGGCTTCTCTGACAGACACTTTTCCCACGTTTTCAAAATAAATTTTAGAATCTGGGGAAGCATTGTGAATGTACAGAGCGTTAATCGCTTTTTTTAAAGGCAAATAAATATTACTGTCTAATGCGGTTAAATGGCGCCACATGTTCCGAAGAAAATGGAATTGACAATATTGGTGAGGGATATCGGGATAAAATGTATTATGACATTTGGTGATCGCATTCTGCTTATCGCTAATCCAGCCGATAATCTTTACCCCATACAGCATCTCGAGCTCTTCTATAGTATCCCGCAACGTTTTATAATCTAGCGAGTCATATTTCCGAGTTGCTAAGACACGATTGCTTACCAAATCCATGAAGCACCAAATAGACGGAGCCTCATCCCCGGGATCTTGCCCATCAAACCCGAGCAAAATAAATCCTTGCTTTTGGATTATCTCCTTTGTTTTTTCATCGATTTTTAGAGATTTCAATTGTAGCACATCATCACATATTCGGCGAATTGTATCAATAGAAATGTCCAAATGATGCACATATTTAAGACGTTTAATTATTTGGCTTGGTTTTGCATTAAAAAGCAAAAACTCATAGGAGATTAATCTAAACACATCCGCTCCAAAATGGCGATCCCCATAATCGAACCGAGGACTTGGATTAATTGCAATTTTACTCAACGGGCATTGCTCATTTGTACAAGAGTATAAATTCACGACTTGGTAAATATCGCCTTCTAATGTATGGACAAGCTTACCATTATCAGAATAGCGATAAATGACTCCACTCTGGCACGCAATACATTTACAATCCAACTCAGGAGGATAGGAAATTCTGAAAGTATTGTAATCTTCTGAAAATATTTTTCGATTCACAATAATATAAGTGATCGCACTCATTTTTCAACTTTTCGCTATTTTTGTCGCCGAATATAGCGTGACAGCTTGGTAACTGAGTTTATTTTGCTACCTAATATTTTTTTTAAATAAATTCAGCAAATTTTGTTATTAATTTTATTTTATGAGGTAATTTATCTCGATAATAATTATTAACAATATCCATTAAAAATATCATGTATCTCGAATCTATAGCCATATTCAAATTCAATTGCTTGTTTAATTCTTCTGAAAGATTTACCGTGTTGATATCAGATGGTTTATGATCTAATACATATTTTAAAATGATTTCTGCCATTAAAAAAGCTTTATGAATCTCATTTTTAAACAGGATGAACCCAGTTTCAGGATTATTTTCATTATATAAGGTTTGAACAATTGCTTGTTCAATTTTTAGTTTTTTTACATTAATGATGTTACCAGGATTCTTCAAAAGGCTATTTCCACTAATAATTAGTGTTTTTTTATGAGATTTTTCCTGCTCTTTGTATACTTTTGTTGATAAGAATAATAGATCCATCCTAAAACTGTCTTTTGTTAATTCTTTAAAGAAATTTATATAATGTATATTTAAAAACGATTCATTTGATACGATTAATGCTTTCTCTCCTAAAAATATTGTTTTTATTATTATAGCTATCATGGAAGGTGTTAAATTAATTTTTATGATATCTATATCAAAATTAGAATGATCTACTTTTTTAATATCTTCTTTTAAAGGCTCTAAATAGGGAATTTTAATTGTATAATCGGTAGTATAAGAATCCCTTACTGTAAAATTTCTATCAAGATAGATTATGAAATCATGACCACAATTTTTAAACTTAGCAACTTTAATGGGAATGATAGTTTTATTACTATCAAATAAATCTGTTTTAAAATCGATAGAACATCTATTTCTGCAAACTGGACAATATATATTAACCGATACAGACATTTTTAACTTGATAATTATAATTATATACCTTATAACAAAACACATGTTATTAAATGTTATGTTTATCTAAATCCATCATTAAATTAATAGAAAAGATTATAGATATTATTGAGAGAAGATTTTACCCATCCAACCGACTCAGAAATGATAGGATTTTACCCTATCTGCGAAAGAAAGCCCAATCCTTTAGGGGATGGTAGTTCAAATTAATGTTCAGAATCACACTTTTTTTAAGAAAAGAATAAGAAAAAAGTTAGAGCAATTTATTCTATAAAAAACAAATAAAAGAGAATGTTTTCTAAATATAATCTTCTTTTAGTTCTTTTATCTTGTCTCTTAAATAAGCAGCATCTTCAAATCTTAATTCTCTTGCAGCTAAGAACATTTTATTCTCGAGATATTGAATTTGAATTTCGAGGTCAGTTAAACCTGCTAGTTTTTCTTCAATAGTTCGTTTTAATCTTTTAGTTTCACGCTCTTGAAACTCTTTTTCCTCAGATAGCGAGTTTAAAATGTTCTTCTGAATTGTTTTTGGAGTGATTCCATGTTCTTTATTATAAGCTAGTTGTTTCTCTCTCCTTCTATTTGTCTCATCGATAGCAGCTTTCATTGCAGGTGAAATTCTTTCGGCGTATAAGAGTGCTTTTCCATTCACATTTCGGGATGCTCTCCCAATAGTTTGTATTAGTGAGCGTGTATCTCTTAAGAATCCAAGTTTATCAGCATCTAAAATTGCGACTAATTGGACTTCAGGTAAATCAAGACCTTCTCTAAGTAAATTTATACCAACTAGTACATCGTGAGTTCCCTCCCTCAATTGCCTTAAAATCTCAAATCTCTCCACGGTATCAACCTCAGAATGAAGATATGCAACTTTCAATCCTAATTCGTTATAGTATTCTGCAATATCTTCAGACATTCTTTTTGTCAGAGTGGTAACTAAAACCCTTCCGTTGTTTTGAATGACTTTCTTTATTTCTCCTAATAAATCATCAATCTGATTTTTAGCAGGCCTCACTTCTACAATGGGATCAACGAGACCTGTTGGCCTAATAATTTGTTCGGTAGAGACTCCTTCACTTTTCCCTATTTCATAATCTCCAGGTGTTGCACTCATGAAGATAATGTATTTAATCTTGCTTTCCCATTCTTCGAATGTTAAAGGCCTGTTATCATAAGCACTTGGTAACCTCCATCCGTAATCTATAAGATTTTTCTTTCGAGATCTGTCTCCCCCAATCATTCCGTGGATTTGAGGGATGGTCACGTGACTTTCATCAACTACGAGTAAAAAATCTTCTTTAAAGAAATCAATGAGCGTCATTGGAGGGGTTCCAGGTTCTCTTAAACTTAAATGTCTCGAATAGTTTTCTACACCCTTGCACCATCCCATTTCTCTCATCATTTCTAAATCAAATTTTACTCTTTGTTCAATCCATTTTGCTTCTGCATATTTTTTTTGTTTTTTGAAAAAAGCAATTCGCTCCTCTAATTCTTGCTCGATCAATTCTAATGCTTTTTTTTTATTGTATTCCGGGATGATGAATGGAGAGGCTGGAAAAATTCTATAATTAGTCAAAGTTTTAAGTTTTTTTCCCGTTATGGGGTGAATTTCCTGAATTTCTTCAATTTCATCACCAAAAAGTGAAATTCGTATCCCCGCGTCGTAATAGGCTAAATAAATATCGATAATGTCCCCTTTTACCCGGAAATTTCCCCGTTTAAATTCAATATCATTTCTCTCATAACTCATTTTCACAAGTGTTTTGATGATATCCTCTCTTTTTTTTACCTCTCCAACTTCTGTATAAAGGGCAATTTTTTCCCAATATTCGGGATCACCAAGACCATAAATGCATGATACAGTTGCAATAACAATCACGTCCTTTCGAGTTCGCACGGCATGAGCAGCAGCTAAACGTAATCGTTCAATTTCTTCATTCACGCTGAAATCTTTCTCAATATAAAGCCCCGTCACCGGCATGTATGCTTCAGGCTGATAATAATCATAATACGAGACAAAATAATGAACTGCATTTTCAGGAAATAATTCTTTCAATTCATTATATAGTTGGGCAGCTAAAGTTTTATTAGGGCTCATTATCAAACTTGGTTTATTGATGGCTTGTATTACTCGAGCAATAGTATAGGTTTTGCCGGTTCCTGTCGCACCTAATAGTGTTTGAAACCTTTTTCCGTTCAATATATTTTCTGAAAGTTGGCGAATTGCTTCTGGTTGATCCCCACTTGGTTCATATTCTGATCTAATTTTAAAATTAACACTCATCGTTATTTGAAAAAAAATGTCTCATAAAGAAATAAAGTCTTGAAAAGTTTTTAAAAGATAGCTGTTTGATAATTTAATGCAAGGCTCTTTTTGATATTTTTATAGTAAAAAATAGGGTAAATAAATAAAATAACCAAAGAGGTCTACTAGTATTTTTAGATTAAAAGGTGGAAATTCAAGAGTTACCGATATATTCATTTAAAGATTCTGCTTCTGGTCCTTCTTCTGTTCTAATAAAAATATCCACGTAATTCCCTACAGGTTCACCTAATATAGATCCGAGAGTGCTTAATGTTATTGATAAAGTGATCTGGTCATCAATCCCGTCATTCACTCCTATTTCAAGAGTTGAATAACTAAATTCACTTAAGGAAATAAACGTGTTATTAATATAGATTGAATTTACAGTAACATTTAATAATCCCCTGTTTTCTATCATTATATTCACATGCGTGCTGTTTTTCATCGTATTTGGTCCATTAATTACAATGTCATAATAGACGGAACCACCAGGAGGGTTGACTAACGCTTTAAAGTTATAATCGTAAATGTCAGCAGAGGAAACGTTCGCAATAACGTCAACAAAAATATCGTTCGTGATATTTATTTCTAATCCCATGAGGTTCAAGATCATGTAAGCACATTCTTGAACATCTAAATTAGCATCTCCATTAATGAATTGAATCATGTTTGAATCGATATCAAGGGTAACGCTATTAGAGCAACTATCATCAAGAATAATAGTTTCCAACGTAATTGCTTGATTTCCCGTGTTTTTTATCATCAAAGTCCCTGTTTCATTTGCTAAGATGTATGAAACACCAACATTGACATCTAAGCTATTTACGTTTTCAATTATTTGAATATCATAGGTATCATTGATTGTATGGACGTAAAAGACGTTGGAGCACACCATGGATTCTTCACTACTGCTTGCTATAATTTTAATACCTACTTCATCATTTACGGCGATATCCAAATCTTTATAATAATCATCAAGAGTAATCTTGAGGACATCTTGCTGATCTATTGATAAGATAGAAGACCCAGAAACGAGGGTATAATGAGCGAAAGAAATTTTTTTCCACTCTCCTGAGATAGTAGTAATGTACACCTCATCGATGAGGAGTTCTGAAATTCCTGTATTTTTTAGTTTTACATACACCTCTGTGGTATTATTATCGTAAGTATATGCACGAGTATTACTAAGTTCAACAGGAACGTGATATCGATAGCTACTTTCTGTAGAGAGAGAAATTTCTGGAGATATTATCAAGGAATTATTAAAAATAGTTATATTATATCCCTCATAAGTAGAAGACATCAGGATATCGTCTTTAAAACCGTTTGCTGATGAAACTCCAATCTTATGTGAATGCTCATTTAGTGGATAAAAGTCAACAACGTCACTACTAACACCAGATATTTTAATAAAGACTTTTTCTCCTGGATTTATAATTGATGATCCGCTTAAATAAGTGATTGGGAATGAATTTAATGAATTGGGTTCTGTATTGGCATAAATATTGCCGATAAATGTTGCTACTCCTCCATTATTTTCTACTTCAAGATAGATATCAACTTGATTTTCATTTTTTTGAATGACTTTACTATTAACTTCATTAATTTTTATTGAGTCCTGAATTCCCTCAGTTACTAAGAAATTGCTGGTCGATTCAGAAAACGTGTATGATCTTACAATACCTTCTGCTTCAGCAGTAACACTAATTTTAACGAAATCATCAATTTTAAAAAGATCAGAATCAAAAGTTATCATCATTGTATCATTATCTCCTGCTATAATTTTATTAGTATTGGCGCCTTTTCCTAAAGCAAAATCATGATCAATGCCATTGATCGAGACGTTTTTGATAGTCAAATCTTTAGTGCCCGTATTCTCCAACCTACATGTTCCAGAACCACTATCGAGAACTTCAGCATCATTTATTGTAAAACTTGCTTCTAATACCGTATAATCAATTTTGTATAATTTCACGAATCCTAAAGTTGAGAAATGTTCTGGTATGAATACATTTGATACATAGTTACCATCTTCAGGGATCATTTCTATCCATCTCTTCCCATCTTGTGTTTTATAGTTATTTATATATTGGTTATACAAAGTATATAATTGATTTCCATATTTATCTACATCAACCGTTGGAACGCCCCAAAACATTAGTTTTGCTAGTTGAGACTCAAACCATTTAGTGCCCTTCACGCCCGTTTCGGTTGTATATTCCCTTTCATCAAAAACAGCCCCCTCTGCCCAATTATCTTCTTCAAAACCTAAGGTTTTATAATTTTCATAGTGATCATTGGCTATTCTCAACATCCATTGCCATTTACCCTCATCTCCTCCCAGATTTGGGATAAGATAGGTGAAATAAACCAATATGTAGTCCGCCTTCAGATCTTTTAAAATTCTTGCAGCATACAGTTCATTTGTCTGCATGAATGCCATCCCCACCTCTCCTATTCGAGTATGGTTCGCCGTACCATTATCATTTACAGTAGTCACGTTTCCAATAGGGGTGAGCCAATAACCATAATCCCACCAACTAGCAACCACGCTCGTTCCTTCCAGATTATTCTTCATCCAAGTCAATGATTCTTCCCAATCATGGAATTGAGTGCCCGTTGTCATTGAACCATATGAGAGTTGATCGACTGAAGCATTCACGGCATGTGCTACTTGAGCGATGCAAACAACTCCAACAAGCAAATAGACGATAACCACCTCAGAATTGGTGATACTATTTTTGACTTGGCGGCGGCGTTTCTTGCTTATCCCCGATTTTCGTTCTCCAATAAAACTACCATAAGTATTTAAAATCCGGCTTAATCCGTATGCCGCAATTAATGCTGCTATGGGAGCAAAAATCAAAATAATTCGGGTCATGCTTCCAGTAAAGTAGAATAAGGTTAAAACACAAATGATTAATACAATATCTTTAAAATTTCCTCTTTTAAAACAAAAATAAATGCCCAAGGGAACGAGCATTAAGGGAACTAAAGTGTTGTTATAAAATGAACTCCACGGGCTCGGTACATGCTCCGCTACTGATGCCACTAATGCCATTTGTTCTCTGAGTAAAGGACTCAAAACAGTCACGAATCGGCTTTCTAATCCTAAAGGGATTGCTTGAGGTGCAATCCATAGAATGACGACAAAAACAAGAACTGCGGGAATAACAGCCCATTTTAGAAAATTGATGAGATTTCGATAAAAATTGGGAAAATCTTTTTTTTTAGCATAAAATACATGAAAAATGATGAGTAGAATTGTAAAAAGAAAAACACCGCCAACTTCTACATTCGAGATCAAATCTCCATAATCAAAAGCAGTATATAATGAGAATATCAATAATCCCATTCCTTGAACACCAACATATGCAATTAATACATTCTCATTATATTTCTTGGTCAAAATAAGAACACCAACAATTAAAGGGAGTGCTAATAATATGTAAGTATAACCTCCCCAAGAGAGTGCCAAATATCCTAAAAATATGCCTCCAATTATAGCGTGGGTAACCCTTCCGGATTTTAATGCCTTAATGAAATATAATAAACACATGAGTGCTGCAAATACTCCAACGGTTTCGTTGTCAAAAAAACCCGCCGTAGTTCTTGACATGTAGCCCACACTAAATGCCATAAAAAATGCGGCTAATAATCCACATTTCTTGTCTAACACTTCTTTTCCAAGAAAATACATAACTAATACACTCACGCCACCCATAAACGCAGGGAAGAAATAACAAATATCATATAAAGAAATCGAAAGTCCGAAGAAAAGAAAAATTTTATGAATGAACACCACCGTGAAAATTAATCCAGGACGTAAATAATACCTGCTAACTCCAACAGGATACCAACTTTTAAGGTCATGCCAAGTAAAAAATTCATAAAGAGAGTGAGTATCTAAATATTCAGATGTATACCATTGTATCCAAGGATCAAAAGCTTTAATCAATTGACCACCCCTTAAAAGAGGTGAAAGCCGTATTACTATTGTTAATATTACAATCATTAATAAAGCAATAAAAAATAGCAGGTTATGCGATTTAAAGTATACTTTTGCGCCAACACGATCTTTAGTATTCTTTAAAGAAGAAACTAACTTCGACATTGTCTTGTCTAAATATATTACGATTATTTTGATCTAATAATTAATGCTAAATTATTATAGTTGATCAAAAAAACAATCGTACAATTAAAACATTTTTACTTCATTAGCACTTGTTTGACTTATTCAAAAATAGATCTTAAAATTTAAATTAAATAAGCAAAACATAATAATAAATCATGACCCTTAATAATTCTAAACAAAGATATTTATGCAAGTATTATTACATCGGTTCTGGAAAATTTCATGGGTCTCAAAAGCAACTTGGTTTTCTTACAGTAGAAGACGTTATTATTGCAACTTTAAAAAAAAAGAATTATATAAAAGATATAGATTCTTCAAAGATTAACTTTGCAAGTAGAACTGATAAATTTGTATCAGCAAGGGGGGCAACCTTTTCTTTCATCACCAATAAAAAATTGATCTTGATGGAAATTAATTCTGCTTTGCCAAAAGATATAGGGATATGGAGTTTTTGTAAAGTTCCAATAGAATTTTCATCTCGACATGATGCGAGGCTGAGGCATTACAAATACATCGTTCCTGAACCATTAGACACTTTAAGAGACCTTGATTTTGAATTGGTAAAAAAAGCATGTAGTAACCTCACGGGTCATCATAATTTTGCTAACTTTTGCAAAAGGGAGAGAGAACAAAAATATACCACGAGGGATCTTGAAGTTGCTTCGGCAAGAATTCTAAATCAGCACGTCATGTTTGATTTCAAGAGTAGGGGTTTTTTAAGACAGCAAATCCGTCGAATGGTAAAAAAAATAATGGAAGTAGGAATGAAAAGGATAACGTTAAAGGAGTTCAATCATTTATTGGAAAAATCAAAACACATCTCTTATGAACCAGCGGATCCAACGGGATTAATATTATGGGATATTTCATACGGGAAGGACGTCAATTTCGAAATCGACCATAAATCATTAGAAAGAATGCAAGGATACTTTTTCAAACAAATGATAAACCACGGTCTCAAAAAACAATTATTTTTAACCCTTCAACAGGACGATTTTAGCCAACAATGCTTGTAATTGTATTTCTTCCGTAGCTCCTTGACTTAATCGATATTCAAATTCTGCTAATATTTTAGATAACTCAATTTTCATATCTTCAGAAATTGCCATGTCGTAGACTTCTCTGTGAATATTTTTAATAATATTTCTTCCAGAAAGGCCATAATTCCTGATAAGATCATTTAAGAGTTTAATAGCAAATGATAACTGCCCTTCAAAAGCAATTGTTAGCATTTCTTTAATTTTATCAGGGGGGACTTCTCCTGCAATACAGAGAACAATGTCTTGATCAATTTCTTTAGAGATTGTTGCACATGATTGCAAGTAATTAATTGCTCTCCTGCAATCTCCCCTAGAAACGTCTACTAATGCGCCTAATCCCCCCGGATTCACTTTAATTTGTTCATTACTTGCAATCAATTTTATTCTTTCTTTGATATCATCATTATTCAACGAGGAAAATCTAAATACCACGCATCTTGATTGGATTGGAGGGATTAGCTTGTTAGAATAATTACATATTAGAATCATCCTACAATTTTTAGTATATTTTTCCATAGTCCTTCTTAAAGCTTGTTGAGCTGGAGCAGTCATGTTGTCCGCCTCATCCAAAATTAAGATCTTGAATGGCGTGTTTACTGGAGGGCGTGCTTTAGCAAAATCTTTGATATAGGTTCTTATGACATCTATTCCACGAGCATCACTTGCATTCAATTCTAAATAATTAACGTTTGGCAACATTTCCTTTTTAAAGATATCCCGAACCATTGCTAACGCGGAAGTTGTTTTTCCCGTTCCTGCAGGCCCTGCAAATATTAGATGAGGCATTGACGTATCTTTAACAAACTGCTTTAGTCGCTTAATTATTCCTTTTTGATTGACAACATCATCTAAAGTTCTTGGACGATATTTTTCTACCCACGGACGACGATCTACAATGGACATTTATATTTATTCAGATTTTAAAAAATTATTAAACATCAATAATGTTCTATCTAATAACAATTAAGAATTAAATATTCTTATTAAAAATTAAGTCTTCTATTAACATTCAAAAAAAATTAGGATTTGAAAATGACTGATTTTAAAATAACAAAAATAAAAGCAAGGTGGATTTTAGATTCAAGAGGAAATCCAACCGTAGAAACCGAGGTATATTCTGGAAAAGCATTTTCAAGAGCTGCCGTTCCTTCGGGAGCATCAACGGGAATATTAGAAGCTTTAGAATTGAGAGATGGTGGAAAAGCATTCTTGGGAAAGCATGTGACAAAGGCTATTTCAAATGTGAATAATATCATTTCCAAGAAATTGATCGGCTTTGACATTAGAGAGCAAAAAACGATTGATGAAGAAATGATCAAGATTGATGGTACACCTAACAAAAGCAAATTAGGTTCGAATGCAATATTATCTGTATCTTTGGCTGCTGCAAAATTAACCGCTCAACTGGAAGAAAAGCCAA
>DXJM01000445.1 GCA_019057355.1 Promethearchaeota archaeon
AAAAGAATTGTCAAAATTATAAAAGAAAAAATATTCAACAAGTCTTAAATCATGGATATATTTATTATCCTTATTTAGCATTCTTATAAAACAATACAGATATGAATTTCTATAGGTTGGTTAGGATATATCAGGGGAGTTATAGTATCCAAAATAAACAAAATATTAAAATTCCAATCAATAATTTCAAATTAAATGAATAAGTAAATATTTACAATTCAATTGATAATAATAAAGCTCTATAAACCATGCATCTAAATTACGAATATCAAATAAAAATAGCACAAAAAATTTCTAAAAATCGAAATAATGCGAAAATTTTAGATTTTGGATGTGCTTCTGGAATTGTTGTATTAAAAGGTAGAAAAATGGGATTAAATATTTACGGTGCAGATATAAATTTCGAAACATTAACAAAAGAAAAACTTAACAAACTAAACTATTTTGGTGATATAATAAAAGAGACTAAGAATGGAATTTTGGATTTTGACGATAACTATTTTGATCTAATAATGTGCAATATGGTTTTTGAACATATTAAGGAACTTGAGCCAGTTCTCAATGAAATTTTTAGAGTTTTGCGAGACGATGGTTTTTTTCTATGCATATTTCCCTCTAAAGAATGTATATATGAATCTCATCTTGGAATACCGTTTATAAACTATTTCTCAAAAAAATCAAGATTTCGTTTCTATTTAGTCCTATTATTAAGATCTTTGGGATTTGGTAATTATAAGGAAAATTATTCAAAAAAAGAGTGGACAATAGTAAAATTAGATTCTTATGATAAAAATATTTTCTATTTAACCAAAAAAGAAATTCAAAAACTTTTTTCAGGTTATTTTAAATATTCTTTTATCGAACATGATTATTTGGCTTTTAGACTAAATAAAAGAAAAATTTTTAGATTTCTCTTTAAAATACCTTCAATATTATTTATTTTAAAGATATTATTTCAAAAAATAGCCTTTTTATCTATTTTAGCAACTAAAAATAAAATTATTACTTAAAATATGAAAAAAAATCCTTGCAAACCAAAGTTCGCTTCTAATCGCTAAACTTTTTTCCTTCGAGCACCCTCTATAATTGCTCGGCAAGCTAAGATGCTTTTTTCTTTACAAAAACGCCCAACTGAGATATATTTTATAAACTAATACAAAAAAGGTAAAAATATAGAAAAATGGGATGGTGATGCTAGAAAAAGAATTGTCAAAATTATAAAAGAAAAAATATTCAACAAGTCTTGAGTCATGGATATATTTATTTATCCTTATTTAGCATTCTTGTAAAAGAATACTCTAGTTTTCTAATTCGAGTTTCCCATAGATAATTTTCAAGTTTCTTTATTTCAATGATATTTTCTAATTCCTCTTTTAAAATCATTCTTATGATGCTTTTCATTTTTTCTTTTCCTTTTGACATATTATTAATGGGAATTACGATACCTAAATCATTTTCAGAAAGAAATTTTGCAGTGAATGAATCCTCCAATCCTACATACAATATCTTCTTTCGACAACTTAGATAATCCCATACTTTAATAGCGATTGTTGGATAATCGATATTTTCTCCAATATGAATTGCTAAATCGCATTGATTAATTTCTTCAAAAGCCATTTCTTGTGAAATAAATCCTCCTAAATAAACTAAATCCTTAATATCTAAGGTTGTTAATAATTTTTCTAATTTATTTTGTTGATAAAGACCAAAAATCTTAAGAGAAAAATCAATTTTTGTAAAAAATCCTTCTTTTTTTAAATCGGAAATAATTTTTAAGAGAGGTATTCCTGTTCTTTTTCCATATAACTGTCCCGTAAAAGTAAAAATCACTTTATTTTTGTTCTTTTTCGTAAAAGGAGGTAAAACATTTAAATTTAGACCATTTGGAACTGAAAAGATTAATTTATGTCTAATTATTGGAAATTTAGAAATTAAAAATGATTTTAGCGCAGAACTTATTGTAATAACCATTTCCGTGGAGTTAAGAATTCGCTTTTGAATTATTGATTGGATTTTTTTTTCCATTAAAGAAACTTTTGATTTTACTTCATCATAAGATAATTGAGTCCATGGATCTCTATATTCCACCACTATGGGAACATGAAACTTTAAATGTAATAAATAAGCAATAATATGAGACCAAAACGGGGGACCTGTTGCGAAGATAAAATTATATTTTGTATCCTTTTTATAGATCCTTTTTCCAATTAAATATCCAAATGGAATCCAATAAATATAGTTAAAAGCGCCAAAAAAAAAATTAAAAAATTTCCTTATTGCATTTTTTAAACCATATTTATATTTAACCTCAAGAATAGGAGTCCTATAAATTTTGAGGTTTTTAGGAACTTGCTTGTAAAGGAGTGGATTTTGAGGATCTCTCGCTGTTATCTTTTGGGTTAAAATAATTGGATTCAAATAGTCTTTGGCTAAATTTTTAGTAATTTCTAACGCTCTTATACTATTTTGATTAAAAATAGGAGGAAAGAGATTTACTATTAGGAGAAAATTTGTGCCAATTTTATTTCCCATAATACGATTTATTATTAAAAAACCAATTAATAATTTATGAATAACAAGAAAAGTATTATATCTCTTAATATTTCTTTTTTTACTCTTAAACTCTTAAAAATTTTTTTTTTTTCTCAACTAAAAATTACTTAATTGAAGAATTGAGAGATGTAATACTTTT
>DXJM01000446.1 GCA_019057355.1 Promethearchaeota archaeon
AGCCATTCTCGTTCATGTTTTGTGAATAATAGGTTCAATATTTTTTATATATTTAGGAGTCCAATAATTATGAATTATAGTCTTATTTTTTTTATAGATCCTATTCAAAAAACTAAAAATCAAGATATAATGCTATTGAACAAAAAAGAAGAAAAAAGATTTATTTTATAGGTGTGGGTTATTATAATTTTTCTCCACATTTCATGCAAAATGATGACCCAGATTGAACTTGTTCACCACAATATGGACAATAGTTTAAGACCATGTTAGCTGGTACGACAGTTTGCTGAGTTGGGGATAAAATACCATGTTTACTCATATCTTTTAGTTTTGCGATTTGTGAATATCCTAATATTTGAAATATGAATCCAATTATACCCGTAATAACTAAAAATGCTAGTGCAGTACAAAGTCCTGCTGTTTTTAAATTATTTGAACCCTCTATACATTTATTTATAATTTCAGGGGGAAATAAATCCTGATTGTTTCTAAAAAAGGTTGTCATGTTGCTCCAAGCATTCATTTGTAATATTCCTGTTATGATAACGATCAAAAGAGCAATCACTAAAATAATTATAATCAAAGTAAGCATGGAACCTAGAAGATATTGATCTAAGACTGGTGAAGATGTAGAATAGTTAATCATAAAGCTAATTACAAGTAAAATAAAGGGGATCATGACAATAATCAATACAATTGAGGAAATGAAAGTAAAAATAATAGAGCTCATGTATAATGTTCGAAATTTCTGCAAGTTTGGATTGTTAAGCTTGAAATTAATTCTTTTAATGTTACCTAATGACATTATAATAAAAATCAAGCTAACAAAACTCGGAATGATAGGTATGATAAAATTTAAAACGGTACATATCATTATGATATTCATTCGGTCCCCAAATTGAATAAATTCATTGTTAATATCAGTATCTAGCAAGACTGAACTTTCTCCTTGTAAGTAGTTGTTCTAAATATTAAATATGAAATAACAATATTTGTCATAGTTACAAATTTAAATTTTTATCCTTATAATTTTTTTCTTCATAAACCAAGAAATAATTTTTCTTAAAAATTGGATTACACAAGATTGATATAGTATAGGTCACATAGTATAATTAGAATACTATAAAATAAAAAAAAGGTGTTAAAGAAATGATTAAAAATGTTAAAATTTTGAAATCAGATGCCTTGATTGCTTCGGAAGAACATAGAATTTACATCATCAGACAGATAACTGAAATTAATAGGGGAATAGGAACGCTATGTGTTTTATCAATATTAAATCAACATGAAAATGAAGGAATTCATGGATATGGCATCCTTAAAGAGTTATCAGAGCAAACTGATGATAAATTAATAATTGAAGAAGGAACACTCTATCCACTCTTACGAAAGCTAGAACAGGATGGAATCATCACGTCAAGAAAAGAAAAAGATGGGAGAAAAAAAAATTATATTGCATTACAGATTATGGAAAAAGGATATACAATTATTTGACGGGATATTATTCAGTTTTAATTGAATCTGTTTCAAATTTATTTGACGTGAACGTGTCGTTAAAAGAAGATAAATATATATATTGCGTTCGATGTTCTAATAAAATCGATTTGACAAAATATGGGGGAACTGAAATCCGTTTTTGTGATGCATGTGGTCATAATATTGAGAATGAACTTATAAAAAGAGGGATGAAATAATGAGTGAACGAACAGCTGAATTATTAATCAAAGAGTTTTTAAAACAGGTAAAAGAGAAATTACCTGAATGGTTGAAGGAAAAAAAGGATGAAACTCGGGAGATCTTAGATGAACTTGAAGATCATGTGAGGGAAAAGGCAAGAGATCTATCACGAGAGGGACATTCTCAGGAGGATTCAGTAAGGCTAGCCATTTCTCACATGGGAACGCCCAGTAGTATAGCAAAAGAGTATAAGCGCAGAGGTACTCCTAAGTATTACATAAGCGAAGAATTATGGCCAATTTATACCAAGGTATTGGCTATTGTCTGTTCAATAATTATAATCGTGAATGTCATATTCATCGTGCTAAATGCAATATTTGGGGGTTTCCCTGGGGACTTTACAATAAGTTTCACGGGAATTTTCGCGGCGTTTACCGTGATTACGATCATATTCGTGGTTTTATCGATGGAAGGATATTTTCCTGAAGATTTCACGTCACCTGCTGAAATGAAGAAAAAGGAAAGAGCTATTGAGAAAGCAAAAGCGCTTGATTTACCTATTTCTGAAAAAACTGGCAAGCAATTAAAACCTTTTATTAAACCGGGAGGAAAAATAGGTGAGGGGATCTTTAGTTTGGTCTTTGGATTGATTTTAATACTCCAGCCAATACCAAATTTATCTGCTTATTTTGATCCCAGAATACTAATGATAGTACGTTTTTGGGGAATTACGGCGGTGAGCGAAGGATGTTTCAACTTATTCCGTGGAGTAATTGGAAATAAGCAACCTCAGAACCATCAAATCATCTTGGGATTCCTGATGGGACTTAAAGTAATAAATGCTCTACTACTAGTATTTGTCATTTTAAATCCCGGAATGATACCTTGGATTGACATGTTTCAAACACCCCCTGAATTTGGGACTATTACACCAGAATTCTACGATCTTGCAAAAGGTATTGTCATTTTAATCATGATAATCACTTTATTATCTATGTTCGAAGAATTCTACTGGATGGTCAAGTTAGAGCAATATAAAATCTAATTTTTTTTTTTTACTTTCGTTCATTTATTTAATTTTAAAACTAATTCTAATTCTTATGAAAAAACTGCTAAAAAAATTTTTATGTATTCAATTTATTTTCATTTAAAGATATTTTAGGAT
>DXJM01000041.1 GCA_019057355.1 Promethearchaeota archaeon
AAATATAGAAAATAACTAAAATTATTATTTCTTCAGAGAAAAGTATATCGAGGAGAAGAATTTTTGTTTATTTCTCCAATTATATCATTTCTCAAATCATAGTTACAATTTGGACATGTATTATTATCTGTTATGTCGATTTTCCTAAAACTATAACCCGACCTACTAATGAGTAAATGATTACAACTTGGACAATAAGTATTACTCCCTTCCTCGTGTCTCACGTTTCCTATATAGGGAAAATAGAGACCCGCTTCTTTCGCAATATGATATGCAATATCTAAGGTGGATGACGGGGTTCTCTCCATTGATGGTGTTTTAAAGTCTGGATGATATGCAGAGAAATGAGTGGGTGTATTTTTTCCTAGGTTTTCAACAACCCAATTGCATAATTTCCTTATTTCTTCTTGACTATCATTTAAATTGGGGATTATCAGGTTAGTTATTTCAACATGAATTCCATTAGATTTGAACTTTTTAGCTGTCTCTAATACGGGTTGGACTGATTTAACACTACATACTTTTTTATAAAAGTCGTCTGACATTGCTTTAATATCGATATTTGCAGCGTTGATTCCGATATCAATTAATTCTTGTGAAGCTTCAGGAGTAGAATATCCATTTGTAACGAGAATTGTCTTTACATTTTCTTCCTTTAATTGCTTAGTTACGTCTAAAATCCATTCATGCCAGATCAATGGCTCATTATAAGTAAATGCTAAGGTTCTTGCATTACTTTTTTTAACTCTCTTAATTAATTTCTCCACCGTCATTTCTATTAAAGATATGTGGCGGTTTTCATAACCTTCTAAATCGTATGAACCATTCTTTCCGTTATCAGAAGGATTTGCTTGGCTTATTCCCCAATTTTGGCAGTTTGAACAGCGAAATGAACATCCAATTGAAGCAATGGAGTAGGCCGTTGCACCTGGCCAAAAATTGAATAGGGGTTTCTTTTCAATAGGATCCAAGCTTCCAGGAGAGATTAAAGAGCCATAGATCAATGAAAAGAGCTCTCCTTGAATGTTTTTTCTAGTCCTGCATTTTCCAACATGGTTCTCGGTAATTACACACTCATTTGCGCAAACCTTGCATTTTACCTTTTTATTTTCAAGAATTTCATATAATCGTGCTTTAATTTTCAATTAGAATGGACCTCGAGTTTTCTTTTTTTAAGGGTTTTAAATAATAAATAGATAAATCTTTTTATAATCTTTACACTTCATAATTAATAGGATTTATTTGATCATAATGATAAAATAGAGTGAATTATGTATTCAGGTCAGAAAGGATATAAAATTGACTAGGGATGAGATCGAGAAGTTAATCATCGAAAAAGAGAAATTATTACACGAAATAGATTCTCAAAGGGGAAAGTGTTCGGATTATATCAGCCTGTTAAGCGAAATAGCCTTGTTGCAATTAGAAATAGAGCAATATGTTGAATCAGAAAGGAATTACTTGACATGCATTACGTTTTTTAAAAAACAAAATGATAAAATAGGTCAAGCAGCTGTCTTAGGCGTATTGGGTACATTATTTTACAAAAAGGGAGACTATAACGGTTCCATTGAACATTATGAGAATGCTCACAAAATTTATGGTGAATTAATGCAATTTAAAGAGCAAGTAACGTGTTTAATTGGCATTGGAAGTGCCTTCATAAAATTAAACCGTTTATCAGAAGCCTGCGATAAGTTTTTAGAATGTGCTGCAATTTGTTCTGATAAAAATGATATTTATGGTTTTTTGGATTGTCTTGGAAATTTGATTTATATTTATGAAACTCAGGAAAAATGGGAGGTAGTCTTTGAATTATATAAAAAAACATTGAAGGCATTTAAGGAATTAAACGATATCCAAGGAATCATTACATCATATTTTAATTTGGGTATTTTAGAGAAAAATAAACGTAATGATCATGCTTTAAAATATTTTAAAAAAGGAACAAATCATGCAATAGATGCTAATTATTCTGAACATATCATTAAAGGCTTGAGTTATATAGCTCAAACGTTGTTCTATATGGGTGAAATTAAGGAAGCCAAGAATCAGTTAATAAAGGCATTATGGTTAGCAGAACATGTAAATGCAAAAAATGCCACCATACAACTTAAAATCTTGTTAAAATCGTTTGGGCTAAGCGAACATGACCTAACTAAGGAATTAGATTTGTACCAAAAAAGAAATAAAAACATTAAAAAATAAATATTTTCACTTTCATAACTAAATTAAATAATAATAAATTGACTGCTTGATATGACTAATGAAATTTTGTCCTTACTGCGATGAGCCAATAGAATATTCCGATAAATTTTGTAGTTATTGCAAAAGACCTTTAGTATCCTTTATTTCGCGTGATGAAATTCCTATTGAAAAAACACTCCATCCCTATAATTACGTGGAAAATCAAGACATGATTAATGATGATAACCCTGCAATTCATAATGAAACTATAGAACGTGATATCAAAGAAATCAATAAAAATATTGAACAAAGGCAGCATCTTGGTGAATTAAGCGGCGATTTACTCTTGATTAAAGCATCTCTTTACTATAAAAAACGAGATTTGACTACTTCATCGAAAGTATTAGAAATTGCATTAGATATATTTAAAAAAGAAAATGATATGGTTAATATGGCCGTATGTCATAATGAACTGGGATTAATTCAAGAAGATCTAGGTTTTTTTGATAATGCTATTTATCAATTTGATAGAGCTATTGAAATTCTTAAAAAAATTAATGATATCCCTCGATTAATAAAAGTATATAATAATATCGCTAATGTATATTATGTAATTGATGATTTAGAACATTCACATGACTATTATCAAACAGCTATGAATATGGCGAGAGAAGAGAATTTAATTTTAGATGAGGTAAAATCTTCTAGCAATCTTGTTGATGTTTTATTTCTTTTAAAAAATTATGAACTTATTAGAAAAATTTTAGATCGAAATGCATTTATATTTAACCAAACAGGGAATGTAAAAGGTACTATAACCACTCTAATACAATATGGCAAATTAAACTATAATTTAGGTGAACAGTTTTATGAAAAGTCAATAGAGTTGTTAAATGAGGCTCTAAATCTAATTCATAAAATAAGGACTCAATTAACTTCATATGATCAAGCGAGAATGCAATGGGAGGGGCAATTCATGCTCGGTCAAATATATTTGCGATTAGAAGATTACGTGAATAGCGAGACGTATCTTTTATTGAGTATAGAATCTTTACAGAGATTCGAACTTGGAGAGAGCTTGGATCAAGGGTTAATTTTAGAGGAGCTTGGAACTCTTTTTTTCCACAGAAAAGATTATGATAAAGCAATTGAATATTTTGAATCATCGATCAAGATATTTCATAAATTTGGAAAGGATGTAAAAGTTGGACTTATCAAGGAACAAATAGGTCAGATTGTATTGGATACAAAAGGAGATGTATTTGAAGCAATTCGGTTTTTTGAGGAAGCGTTAGGAATATTTGAAACTGTAGATTATGAAAAAAAAACAGCAGATATCTTGCAAATATTAGGAGATATTTATATAAACAATGGAATGGTTGAACTTGCCATCGAAAATTTTGAAAAAGCAAGAGAGATCTATCAAGGTTTAGAAGATGAATATAACCTGACCCTCGTGACTGAAAAACTAAATTCTTTAGAGCTTTAAACTCATGAAAAAAACGTTTCCAACCCAAGGGTTATAATAGGAAGAAATATTAAACACAATGCTATCTCAAAAACTGTAAAGAGTACCCAAAAGATCTTAACCCTTTCAATGGAATATTTTTTATATTCAATCAATGTCATTATTGTAACTGACCACCAGATGTAATGCGGGACTTGGAGTAATAATAACATCATTTCAGAACTAAAAGTATTACTGGTATTTATTCCCGTGCTCGTGAGATAAGAAATTCCTGTTAAAAAAAAAATTCCGATAAATGCCGGGACTTGATTCCATCTAATTCGTTTTTCAAAGATAAAATTTATTAAAAAAAGGATTCCAAAAGCGATAAGAGATGTTAATTTATAAAAAGCAAAAATGAGAAACAAAGGGCCATACCATTCTTCTCTATACTTTTGATACATAAATAATGCAAAAGCAATCCAAATATTTGTATTAAATAACATTGACCACCAGAAAACCATGATAATATTTCCATATATCCACCATTCTTGATAGATAGTTTCAATCTTTTTCAGAATCAAGTAGAACATTGTAATCGTGATTAATAAATGAATTATGAAGCTGAAAGGTAGAGGAAGCAACATCCAAAAACAGAGAATGCAGAAATAATTGAGATAAAAATACCCCTCAATTTTAAAAGTGCTAATAATATTGTTTTCATAAAGATTTTCTCCCGTCAGCCAAAATTTTTGGACCGCTTCCTTAAAAAAACGAAAATCATGACCAAAAGCGATTCCGTGATAATACCACCTAACGTAACTTGTAATTGTCCCGATCAAAACAACCATTACCATTATACCTAAAAAGATATATATGGTTTTCTTACTCATTCCATCTTTATTACCTGTTTCAGCCATAATTATCGATAACTCGCAAGAAATTTAACATTTAAAATTTTTTAAATCAATTTGAAATTGGAAAAAAAGCTATTTAATCATCTATACCGAAATCTTCTGCTTTGTAGACTTTTGGTGGTCTATATTCCTTAAAACCAAGACCCATTATGAATGCTTTGGAAATTTGATTATCTTTATAGACTTCACATCGAAGTTCCTTAACACCTTTCTCTTTAAAATAATTCCAGCCCGCCATTCCCAGTACTGTCCCCAATCCTTTTCTTTGAAATCGTGGCAAGATCCCCAAAGCCGCAATAATCCCTATCTCGTTGTTATCACCTTCAAAATCTAAAATAATAAATCCACCATCAATTCCATATACCTTTGCAATTAGTATAATACATATCGGATCTTTAAAAATCTTAATAAAATCATCATGAGTAATTGCTCGATAAGGAGTCTGGCTTGTTAACCATGAACGATTATGTATGTTTACAATAGCATCAAGGTCTTTTATTGTTGCCTCACGAATTTTTGCCTGAAGAATATTTTGCTCAATTTTTTTTCTTAACGACTCTTCAAATTCTTTAGATATATCTCTAACTGGTAAATGCATTTGATAATAAATCATTCCCTCATCGAGTAATTCATCCCTATCTTCTTTTTTTTCATCATATTCTGCTTGAAGTGCTAATAGAAATGCATGTACTCTTTTTCTTTTTAATGATTTTGTTGTCTTCATGATAAAAATTCAAAATATTAGTTTAGGTCTTAAGATTTTAGACCTTCACGTATTTCACTTTCAACTTTATCGGTTAATAAATCACGATTTCTTAATGCTGATATTCCCATGATGATCTTTTTTTTAAAAGTCTCCTCCTTAATCAAATTTTTATTCTCAAGAGAAAATTCAAAAATAGACCTGAATTTTATATCATCTTGCATCTTTTCATGAATCCTCTCTTTTAATTGCTTGAATGCATCAGAAAGATCTTCATACAGGACATTATTATCTTCAAGATATCCTGGAAAGATAATTGACATCCTTTCCTCCATCATGTTTTCCCCTTCAAAAAACATTGCATAAACGGGCATGTAAAGCCATCTTATTGGCATTGAAAAAAAATCAGATACATTATCACTAATAGACCATTCTTTTAATTCTTCAGCTTCTTTAATGCATTGTTCTTGCTTATTTTGAAGTATCTGTATAATTTTATCTTTTAAATTTTCGATCTGAGCTCTTAAATTTTCTAAATTAGAAATAGCTTCTTTTTTTTCCTTTTCAAACTTAAACCTTTGTTTCTTATTGATATCTAATTGAGATTGCATGGTCTCTTCATATTTTTTTAGATCCAACTCGGCTTTTGCATCTATTTCAAATGCTTTTTGTTCAAATTCAAGATATTTCTTTTCAAGCGAATCTAATGAATTTAATAATGTTTGACCTTGATCTTTCAAATAATTGAAATGTTTTTTAAAGAGTGGTAAAAGATCTTCAAAAACTCTGGATTTTAGAGTTTCATCCCTAACATAGAATTTATTCACTTTTAAAATCTCTTCTATACCCCTTTCTACGGTTTTAAAAAGTGTAGAAATATTCTCGATAATTTTTTTTTTCTCATTTACCTTCCATTGCTCACTTTTGTCAATCTCGTCAAATTTCTTCGTTTCTGCTCCCGTATCTTCAATAGTATATTCTATTTTTTTTATTTGTGAGTCAAATCTCTCCCTAATATCAGAAATTTTAACGTTTATATTGATTAGAAATTTTTCAATCGTCTCTCCTATCAAATCATAAAGAGCTTTCCATCGATAACCATTAGCTTTCATCGTGTCAAACGTGTTTCGATATTGTTCTGAAATATCTAAAGCTTGATCAGTGTTTAATCTTGCATTTAACGGCAAGTAACTTGAAATGGGTTTTAATTTTATTCCTCGAATGAGCAATATCAATGATTGTAAAAAATCAGGATTAATCAATCCTTCTATTTTAAGATCTTGAAATTCAGATTCCTCTCCTGCACTTGATTCTTCTGCTTCGGTGTCCTTATATGAAAGAATCTCTATGATTTTATTCAATTGTTCTATTTCTGTTCTATTTTCGATATTTCGTAATATATGACCCACTAAGGGTTGCCTAGGCCAGTTGGATAATCGTCCATACTTTTGAAAAAGCAATAACCCATCAATAATAATATGGGTAGAGATTATACCAGGTACAGCCAGAAAAGGCCATAAAAGTTTGGAAAATGAGATTAATTTCTCGCTAGCTTTTTTGTTTTGATTTAATAAAAAGAAAGCGAGGGTTAATTCTTCATTTTCTCCTAATTCCGGAAAAGAACCATTTCTTCTCATTAAAAAAGGTAAAATATTTTGCTCTCCATGTATCGAAATTATTGTTCACCAAATAGTTATTGATTTCAAATGATAAATAATGACAGGTGTCAAAATTTAGGAAAAAAATTTTGGGATTTTATTTTAATTCTGAGACGCTATTTGCCATTACAAATAATATCAATGATATAATTATCAATAATGGAGGGATATATGCTCTCATGTGAGGGAGCTCTAATGAATCAAAGGCACCCTGCAAAATTCTTCCTGCAAAATAAATTAAAAATGCTATACCATTCAATAGATATGATTTTCTAAGAACTCCGAAAGTCTTGTATGCTAATAGAAGAAACATTAAGGGTATTAAAAACACTAGTATTGGAAGTAATATCCAGTTTAACCATAATCTCCCTACAGGATAATTGAACACGGTAACCAGTGGAATAGGATCCGATATAAAGTAGCTATCATTAAAGTCTGGGTCCATTAAGAAACTATCAGGTAATACCAATGCTATAATTCCAACGATGATTGGAATAATAATCATAATGACTCTATAAACTAATCTTCTTGTATCATTGTGAAAAAACATGATTATGGCTTTTTTAATTTTGTTTTGCTCGTTTATTTCTCTCTCCTTATCTAAAATTGATGGAAATAATAATATCCCTAATACACCAAGCGCACATGCAATTCCAATCCAGGTAAAAAAGGTTGCTAGTCTATAACAAGTCATTAAAGCCTGACCCGTAATTGGATTTTCTCCTTGTGCTGGTACGAAGAAATAATACATTTGAAAGAATAATCTCCCTATCGCTAAGGAAAGAAAAATACATCCAAAAAACACCCAATACAATTTTTTTGAATTTCTATACTTGATAAAAATGAAATAAAAGAATATGAGTACGTTATAACCTAGAACTATGCCATATAGCATCAATTCTAAACCATCCCAATTTGTTAAATTTAAAGGAAATTCTGCACCAGCCATAATTATACAAATTTTTTTTTTTCAATTATAAGTTATATTATATTATTATTATTTAATATTTTAGATATTGGTAGAGATATAAGAGTATTCTTAAATAAATCATCAATTAT
>DXJM01000447.1 GCA_019057355.1 Promethearchaeota archaeon
AAAAAAAAAAAAAATATAAAGATATGATTTAAAGTCATGCTATTCAGTTTTTAACCATTTCTTTATAAAGTCAGGCGGAATGAATCCCATATAAAAACTGATACCACCTGAAATCAAAATAAGCCGAGGGATTAATAATGCAGATATATGCTCAATTTCTATTATTGAATCGAGAATGGCTCCTATAGTGAACAATGCAAATGCCATAATGAGAAAATAAGCTTTTATCTTATTTTCACTCGTTCCCATTTGAAATAGAGATTTAGAGAGCAAAATTCCTATGATAATGAAAATCACCAGGCTGAAAGCAATAAAAATTATAGACACAATACCATATTTTGCATTTACAGGGGATAGCAGTTCAAGAAGATAATCAAGTGGAGCAAAGAGCAGAAAAAATATTAAAATTATTTCCCATATAATAAAACTGATGAAAAAAATTAGTCGAATTTTCTTGCGATATTGTATATACATTATTTCAGTAATTCCCGAAACCATTATGACGGTATCAAATGCAATAAATGGTAATACTAACAAGAAATAAATTATGGGAAATGGAAGTAGACCCTGACCATTATTAAAAAGAGCGACAAGAAAGGAAATACCGCTTCCATACCAGGGAGTTACTAGCCCCATCCAAGATATTCCTATTAATAGATATACTTTTTCCTTGGATTTCCTATAGATAGCTGCAATTTTTAACCCAACAAGAGAATAGGTAAATATAATAAGCAAGCTAAAAATGCCATTAACAATTTCTAAGAATCCAAATGTCATATTTTTCTACCTCTATGTTTTCATGTAGATAAATAAAGTGTAGAGTTGATAAATAAAAATATTCGCATGGTTTTATTCGTGAAATGCTCGTTTCATGAAAATATTGCCATATGAGGATAATACCCGTATATATCTCCTAATAATATTTTTTATTGGAAAAAAAAAGTAAACTTATTGTATCATGAATTGAAAAAAGATTCAATCTTAACTTCTATATAATATGTTGTGAGCTTCCCGCATTTTCGTAATAGTTATTTGTCCTGGGGCAGTTTGATCATCTAGGGATGCAAATGTTAATAATGCCCCGTATTTTACACAGCTAACTCTTGAAAAAATGCCTGCGTCTCCCATACAAAAACTAATGATCCCTTTTTTCATTTCAGACATGTCTTGGCACAACCTCAATGGGACTAGGTTATCTTCGAATTTTTTGGCTGAAAATATGAGTTTATAGGGACAATCTCCCATAATAGTCGCATCTATTGATAATTGCTTGGTTAAGCGATAATTAAAATTATTTATTATGTTCCTTGCTTCCTGATAAGTAGGTGTCGTCTTAAGATCATGGTAAGAAAAGATAACCCATATTCGATTTTGAAGTGCTAAACTTACAGAATCCTTAATTATCTCGTCATCCGCATTCATTTCAACATCAATGAAATCAGGGCGAGAATTTATCATAGTAGTCATTATTCTAAGGCGTTCATTAATATCAATCATTGCCTGCCCTCCCTCTGAACTACTTCTAAAGGTGAGAATCACTTTTATTTCGTTGGAATGTACCTTTTTAATCAAGGAATTTAATAAATCAAGGGTAATTTGAGAGGGATCGTCAAAGTAATCAAGTCGGAATTCTATATATTCGGGATGGGATTCAATGACTCGTGAAACAAGTTGTTTATTCTTCTCTAAATCTCCAGACTTTAGTTTTATAGGAACACATATATTTAAAATCACAAGTCTATCAACCCTTCTATTTCTTCACGAGTTAATTCAAGTGTTCTAGTTGCATCAGATTTTCTCAAGATCCCCATGGTGGAGTAATATTCTAAAATGGGCTTGGCATTTTGTTCGAAAACATCCATTCTATTCAAGATTGTTTCTTCTTTATCATCACTTCTTTGCTTGAATTCTATTTCTGAACCACAATCATCGCAAATACCCTCATATTTAGGATTGAGAGAGTATTTATTATAGATTTTTCCGCAATGCGGACAAGAATATCTCCCAAGTATTCTTTTTATTACGATGTCTTTATCAATAACCATGTGAATGAAGATGTCGGCTCGCGTTATTTCAGTTAAGGCTCTTGCTTGTTCAATATTTCTAGGAAATCCATCTAAGATATATCCATTATCTTTAACATCTTCTCTTTCTAACCTCTCCTTCACCATGTTTATGACGATCTCATCAGGTACTAGCTCTCCTTTATCCATATATACTTTGGCATTCAAACCTAATGGCGTATTTCTTGATAGATTTTCTCTAAGAATATCTCCAGTCGATATATGAAAGATTTCAGGCAAAATTTTTTTAATAAGCTCAGTTAAAGTCCCCTTTCCCGAACCAGGAGGTCCAAATAGAATTATTTTTTTGGGAATAGAATTTTTTTCAGTCATTTTATTTTTCTTGATTTTTAATTAGTTAAAAAAGTAATTTTTGAAGCTAATGCTTATATTCATATGATAGTTACATATGAGAAGACTCATTATAAGGTTTTTTAATTAATAAGTAAGAAAATATTTCATAGGAGAAAACTTTTTCCAAAAAACAATCTTATTTCTCTTTTCGCGGATTGGTCCGAGTCAGAGGCGTGAATCATATTTTCAGTGACAGATTTGAGAGGATCTTCTCTCAAATCACCCCTAATGGTTCCAGATTTAGCTTCTGCGGGATTTGTTGCTCCAATCATTTTTCTCACTTCAGAAATTACATTATTTCCTTCAAGAATCAGAGCAACTGAAGATCCAGAAGTTATGAAATTTAAAAGATCATCATAAAAAGGCTTACCTTCATGTTCAGCATAGTGCTGTTCTGCGAGCTTTCTTGATACATCAAGCATTTTCATAGTAATTATGTTAATGCCTGCTTCTTCAAAACGATTAATGATTTTTCCCACTAGTTTTCTTTTTACTCCATCAGGTTTTATCATGACATAGGTTCGTGAAATTCCCATCATGTACTACTCTTTTTTAGGTCTTTAAATATAGGAAAGAAAAACACCCCATGTAATTTATTATTTTTTATGTCAATTTTTACTACCAGCATATCACTTCATTTTACAAATTGTATTACCTTCAAATCATTTAATACGTATTCATCAATGGAATCAAGTTCACCATTATAGATGGATTGAAAATGATGGCAATGTTTAATGAAGAAGAATACTTCTATGAATTTATCGAGAAAGAGATAAATAGTTTAAACAAAAAAGATAAAAAAGAGCTTCAAAAACAGAAATTTGAATTAATTTCAAAATTGATAGACCAAATCTATCAACATAAGAATTCAAGAGAACATTTTAATCTAATATCTAACCAACTAATACTATTATTAACACTATCTAATCAAAAAAAATCTTTTGATATCTATTCTGAAGATGAAAAAGATAATCTTAAAAATGCAAGTGATATCTTTGGAGATATCTTGAGGAGTGAATTAGCTAGTAAAAAAAGAGAGTCTTGTTTTAAATAAAGCGATTATTTTAGTTTTTTTATAATCATTTGTGCAACTTTTTCACCAGAAAGGAGCATTCCTCCAAAGATAGGCCCCATACGTTGCCCTCCAGAACAAGCATTAGCAGCCATTCCCGCAACGTATAGACCGGGATAAATTTCTTTTGTTGTTTCAATCAAAATTTTCTCACCAATTTCTGCATGCATAGGAAGTTCTCCAATGATTGTTCCATAAGGAGTGTTTAGTTTAGCACCGGGTATTTTTTTCAACACGGTCTTCACTAATTCGACGTCATGCCCCGTTGCATCAATAACACATTTAGATTTAAAAGTGACGGGATCGACATGCAATTGAGCTTTTTCAACAGCAGTCCAATTAATAACAACCCCTGTAACGTTGTTATTATCATCAATTTTAACATCTTCAACGGAGATCAAGTTAAAGATTTTTACTCCTGCATCAACAGCACCGGAAGTTAATTTAGCAACGGATTCCACGGCATCAGCCACGTGATAATTCGGTTCATATTCCTGAGTTTTGATACTATATAAATCTAAAATTCTTTTTGCTTCATCCTGTACTACTATTTTATTAAACATTATACCCCCACCGAGCATTCCACCTCCAAAAGATAATTTACGCTCAAATATAATTGTATTTAACCCTGCGTCAGCTAAAAATTTAGAAGCAACTAATCCCGCCGGACCCGAGCCAGCGATGATCACATCAGATTTTAAATTATTAACAAACTCTTTGGTATAAGTTTCAATTATTGCTCTTGTTATGATCGTCTCGTCTAACATTTCAAATTCCTTTTATTTTTTATAACTCTTGTAGGTTTTAGTCTTATATGGAATAAAAATTTAATTACTAATAAATTTAAATTGATTGATTTTATTACTAAAACAAAATAACTATTTACTTAATGATTTGGATATAAAAATATGAACATATCAAGATAAAAAAAATGACCTGGCAAGACAAACTCAATTATAATCCACTTTCTCCCCTTTTGAGTTCTAAAAATGTCTATATTGAATATTTTACTAAACGAGATTTATTAGACATTGAAGAAAAACCAATAAATTATATTTGGATGTTGGATGAACCTCAAAAAATTTTAAAAAAACAACTAATGGATGGATCTTAGAAATCAAACAGTAAATATAGAGAACTTTACCCATCAATTAATTATAGACTAATTGAAACCTGGAAAAATTTTAGATTTTTAATTGAAAAATATGAATTTAATAAAACTTATCTTGCAATCGAAAAAGCCGCAGAATTCATATTTTCTTGCCAGACCGAAGAAGGAGATATTAGGGGGTTTTTAGCTAATCAGCACGCGATGTATTACACTGGAGCGATAATGTATTTACTGATTAGAGCAGGTTATCAGGATGATTCACGTATTGAAAAAGGATTTAATTGGCTGTTAAAAATGCGACAAGATGATGGAGGGTGGGTTGCAACACCATTTCAAACCTTAAAGTTATCTGGTGATAAAATAACTGAGTTAACAACCGTTATTAAAACCCCAATTGAGGAACATGATAAATCTAAACCTTTTTCTCACAATTCGACAGGAATGATCTTGAGAGCCTTCGCCGTGCATGATATTTATCGAAATTCAAAAGAAGCAATACGTGCTTCCAATTTATTAAAGTCAAGATTTTTCAAAGCAGATTATTATTCTTCATACAAACACCCTGATAATTGGCTAAGGTTTCAATTTCCATTTTGGTGGAATAATCTCGTTGCTGCTATGGATACTCTTTCATTTATCGGAATACCAGCAACAGATAAAGAAATTGAAAAAGGTTTAAATTGGTTAGTAGATCATCAGGAATCTAGTGGCTTATGGAGATCTTCATATTCAAAGATACATAAATCAGGTCAAAAAATTGAAGAGCAATTATGGATATCTCTTGAAATTTGTAAGATATTAAAAAGATTTTATACTTAGGGGCTTTTCTTTAGCATCCTTCAATTTTGAAATAGTTTTTAAAAGAAACTGAACTTTTTTGATAAAACTTTTTAATTTTCCATAATTACCTAAATCACTAAGTTAAAAATATATTTTAAAGGCTTAGGACGTCTTAGACGGTTTCAATAGAGCATAAATATTGAAATGAAGCACTTGAATCACAATAAGTGTATTACTTACTTCTCCGAGTCAAAATACTATTTTTAACATTATATAGCACAAAGAAAATCGGATTAACATGAGTGAAAAAGGAAAAGTAGTGATTAAAGCCTTAGTCACTGGAGGGTCAGCAAGCGGAGGTCCGCCCATAGGACCTGCTGTAGGACCAACAGGTATAAATATCAAGGATGTTGTTGATGCAATCAATGAGAAAACCATGATATTCAAGGGATTAACGGTACCCATACGTATTGCGTGCGATCCAGGGACAAAGGGATTTGAAATATTCATAGACACTCCAAGTACAGCAAGCTTATTATTAAAAGAATTAGGAGCAGAAATGGGTTCAAAAAGTCCAGGAGAAGAAATAGTTGGCAATTTAACTATGGACCAAATCATGAACATAGCACGAGCTAAACGAGACAAGTTTTTAGAAAAGACGTTTAAATCATGTGTTAAAACAATATTAGGCACGGCATTATCCATTGGAGCTACGGTTCAAGGGAAAAATCCAAAAGATATTCAAAAAGCAATTGATAACGGAGAATATGACAGTATAATCAAGGAGGAACTATGATCAATGAAGGTAGAAGATAGAGAATTGAAGAAAGGTTTAAATGATGCGATCGATAAATCAGTTTTAAAAAAGGAAAAAAAAAAAAGACAAGATCCGTAAATTTGATGAATCCGTTGATTTCATCATAAACCTAAAGGATGTTAATTTAAATGATCCTAAACAGCGCATTGACAAGGAATTAATCCTGCCGAATGATGTAACGACCCAAAAGATACCTAATATGTGCGTGATTGCAACAGATGAAATCTTATTTGAAGCAAAGAAGATGGGGATTGATACACTTGATTCAGAGGGATTGATCAAGTTAAATGGTGAAGAAAAGAAATACAAGAAGAAATTTGTAAAAAAATATGACTATTTCATTGTAGAAGACAAGATGATGAGGGATATTGCCCGTTACATGGCACGTTTTCTTGGACCAGTGGGAAAAATGCCAAAACCCTTTCCATCAGGATATGGAATTATTTCTTCCGTTGATGACCTTGGAATAGCTATAGATAGGTATAAAAAAATCATACGAGTATCGGTGAAAAAGCAACCAGTAATCCAGACAATAATTGGAAAGAAATCCATGGAAAAAGATAAACTTTTTGCGAACATGAAAGCAATAATCGATTTCATTGCAGATCTAATGCCTCATAGATACAATAACTTTAAATCGATCTATGTAAAAACGACAATGGGTCAAGCTATAAAAATAGGAGGGGAAGCGAAATGATAAAGAAAAAAGAGATCCCTCAATGGAAACTTGATGAAGTGGATTACTTGGTTGATTTGTTTAGAGAGTATAAGACTGTTGCTGTTATAAATGTTGCTGGAATCAATGATAAACAAATTCAAGACGTTCGAAAAAAATTGAGAGGTAATGCCGTACTAAGAATGTCTAAAAAATCCTTGCAGAGCTTAGCAATTGATAAATATAAAAATGAATCAAAAAAATCAAATTTAGATGAGTTAAAAGAGAATATTCCTGCTCAATCAAGTTTTATCTTTTCTAACTTGAATGTTTATGAATTGAAAAAGATCTTCAATGATAATAGATGGATGGTTCCAGCAAAACCCGGCGAGATCACCCCGATAGATATCTGGGTTCCAGCAGGAGATACGGGATTGCCTACTGGTCAAGTAATTTCCGAATTAAACATGACCTTACGCTTACCTACACGCATTCAAAATGAAACAATTTGGGTGAGGGAAGACACATGCACTCATAAAGCAGGTGATTTAGTGACTGTAAAACAAGCAGGGGTTCTGAAAAAATTAGGAGTAAATCCATTAGAATCCTTGATCACGATTCATTTTGCATGGAGTGAAGGAGAATTAATTCCCAAAGAAATAATATACATCGATCTAGAAGAGCTCTATGAAGAAATCATTTTTGCTCGATCAACCGCTATAAAAATAGCCTTAGAACTGGGTGTTATTGATAAAGATACATTAGGGCCCTTGATTCAAAAAGCAAAAAAAGAAGCATTAGCACTTTTATTAGAAATGCCTTTCATAGATATGAGCATGTTGGAGAATTATTTCCAAAAAGCCGAAATAAATGCAAATGCTATTAACGCAAGTCTATTTGGAATTAAAGCACCTGAAAAAGCTGAGAAAGTAGATTCTAAAAAGAAAGAACCTGAAAAAGAAGAAGATGATGATGAATCCGTTGGAATTGGAGGATTATTCTAACAACTAAATAACATTTTTTTTATGATAGATAA
>DXJM01000448.1 GCA_019057355.1 Promethearchaeota archaeon
AAAAGAGTGGTTTTTGCATCAATTGTGGTTATAAATCAACATTTAAATTATTTCTTAATTGCTATGTCTAAAAATAATTAATATCTTAAAAATTTTTTAATTCTAATAACGTTTAATGAAGATAAAATACAGAATCATGACTTTTAATTTAAATTGCTTACTTTTGATTTGAAAAGAAGGAAGATTTTTTCATTTCTACATATTATAGTGAAATAACTTTAAAATAGTCGATGGATATCACTTTTTTTTAATATATTAAAGCAAATGATTACTTATTTTAAATATTAAATATTTATTGATTATATTAATTAAGAATTTGGTCTATCACTCAGCATTTGGAGCAAATTATGTGGTATATTGTCGCAAATATTTATAATTTTACCTTTTCTGTTTTTTTCTTTGTCCTTGCAGGTTTCATGTTTTTAATCGCATCTAGAGGATTTAAATCTAACAACCGTTATGGTGGAAGATCAACAGGCATATGTGGTATGATATTTGTTATTTTAGGATATGCAAACCTGTTTTTACCTAGAGAAAATGGTAAATTTTTTGGATTATTACCATATCCATTCAATGGATTCATGATTTGGTGGATTGGTATTATAATGATTATAAGCTTCATATTTGGATTAATAATGCGGAAAAATATAAAAAAAATTAAGCATCTAAAAATTATTGGAGTACCTTTAAGCGAAATAAATGTTAAATTAACTCCACTCCAAAAATATGTTGTCATGATTAAAAATGAAAGCCCATATAAGGAGCAAATTCCTTTCAGAATGGAATTAATTAGAAAAACATTTCATTTGTCAGGAATATTAATTTTAATCGCATATTATGGATTTTTTTTCTTGCCACCGCTCACATCATTGATAAATGATGCGATAATCATTTTTATCAACCAAACTGAAGGATTATATAATGTTTTGTGGGGAGATATTATTTTGCAATATCCTTTTAGTTTTAGTGACCATAAGGCAGTCATTAATCTCACATTTTTTGCGCTTATTGCAGCACTTTTTTTTTCAATTATTTCTGAATTAATCAGGGTCCTCTTGGGATCGGAGTACTCCCTTTTTAATGTTATTACTAAATCAGTTCTACGAAATAATGAATTTAATGCAATTGGTCCTCAGATCTATTTATTAGCGGGAGTAATTCTTTCCTATCTCTTTTATATAATGGGATTGGCGCCGGGAGATGTAATCATGGCAGCTATCTTGATTGCTTGCCTTTCTGATGCATTAGCAGCAATTATTGGAAGGAGGTACGGGCAACACAAGGTGAAATGCATTAATGGTGATATCAAGTCCATAGAAGGTTTTATTGCGGGAATGGGGAGCGCATTTCTTATTGGATTAATCCCTTTAGGACCCTTTTATGCGCTAGTTGGTGCAATAATCCTATTTCTGATAGATTATTTTCCAATATCAATTGCAGATAATGTATTGAATCCAATTATGATAACTGTAGGAATAATGATTATAGGCATTATAACAGGATTCCCAATTGGTTTGGGATTTTTTTTATAATTAAATTTAAAGAATATACAACACATGAAAAATATCGTGCCAAAATTAATAGAAGAGCTAAAAAACATTAAAGTTGCCATTTTTGATTTGGATGGAGTAGTATATAAAGAGAAAACCTTGATTTCAGGAGTAAATAGGATTATTCAAGATTTAAAAGATCTATCAGTAAAAGTGGTTTACAATTCAAATAATTCAACGATAACAAGGCAAATGTATGTGGAAAAATTAAATAATTTAAATATTGAATCCACATTTTCAGATTTTTATACAAGTGCTTCAATAACTTCACAAGAAATTACTAAAATTAAAAAACATGCAAATATTTTTATTATTGGAGAAATTGGTTTGAAAGAAGAATTAAAAGCTTTTGGTCATCACGTTGTTGAAAATCCTTCAATTAACGATTATCAAGAAATTGACTTCGTTATTGTTGGTCTGGATTTCCATTTCAATTACAACACGCTCATGATCGCTCAAAGATGCATATTAGAAGGAAAAGCCCAATTCTATGCTACAAATGCAGACACTACTCTCCCTGTAATTAATGGCTTAAAACCTGGAGCCGGTGTCATGGTTAATGCGGTAAAGACCTGTACTGGAAGATCTCCCATTAAAATTTTTGGAAAGCCTCAACCTGATGGGATAAATTTGATCATAAAAGATTTGAAAATTAAACCTGATCAAGCTATCATTTTTGGTGATCGCTTGGAGACAGATATTATAGCTGGAAATCGAGCAGGAATTAAAACAGCGATGGTTTTAACGGGAATAACTACTAAGAAAATGATGGAAGATTTAGAATCACGAATAGATTTCCTTGACAAAAATATGATTCCTGATTTTGTTTTTAACTCTTTAAATGAAATTTTTTCTGATTGAATTATATAGTTATCATAAAACGAATTCGTAAGAAGATTACAATATTGTGATGAAAAATCCCTAGCTTTATCCTTTAGAAAAATAAA
>DXJM01000449.1 GCA_019057355.1 Promethearchaeota archaeon
CATTACGATAATATTTATATCTCCAATATCACATTTTCCTGTATATTCTGTTATTTATCAAACCAACAATAATTTTAATAATTTGACTCTAAAAGAATCAAATTTAGAGGGAAATAAATTAACTTATGGATTTTGGCCTTATTGGACAAATCCTTCTTCCTATGAACCAAATTGGGATGCTCTAACATATATCGCATATTTCTCTTGGGGGGCTAATAGTGATGGAATCCTATCACCACCAGGAATAAGTAATTTTAATGTAGTAAAAACAAAAGCTCAACAAAATAATATTAAGATAATAATATGTATCACGTGTTTTGATAAAAATACTCAAGACAATATATTTGCATATCATAAAACCGATTTTGCAAATCAGGTTTTAAATGCTTTAAAAACTTATAATGTTGATGGTGTAAATTTGGACTTTGAATTTCCGAATTCAATTAATTCTCTTACTGGAGGGTCAAATACACTATTATTTGAACAATTAATGGGAACTTTATATCATACAGTTAAAAGTGCCAATCCTAATTACCATATTTCTTTTTGTGTGTCAGGAAGTGTCGAAACAATCTATCGTAATAGCTATTTATCTCCCTATACTGATGCGGTATTCCTCATGGGTTATGATTATCATTGGAGAAGTGGTCCAACTACAGGAGCAGTCTCTCCTTATAATGATCCAAACCAGTTAGATATCGTTGATTCTGTGAACAGGTTGACAAACCATTACTTGATTTCGCAAATTATATTAGGAGTTCCTTTCTACGGTTATGATTGGCCTTGTTCTTCAAGTTTAGGGGGAGCGTCAACTTTAGGTCCTGGCGTGAGTGTTTTTTTGAAAAATGCTATTGTAAATGCTCAAACACATGGAAGAATATGGGATTCTAACTCAAATACACCATGGTATCGATATCAAGTTGGATCTGAATGGCATCAATGTTGGTATGAAGATTCAGAATCTCTAGGATTAAAATTTGATTATGTTAATTCAATAAACCTTGCAGGAGTAGGATTTTGGGCTCTTGGTTATGAAACCTCAGATATTTGGTCTTTGGTTATTTCCAAATTTAAAGAAGAATCAATGACAATAGCAGGGAAGTTAATATGCATCGATCCTGGGAATGGTGGTACCGATTTAGGGGTCCTTGGGATAGATGGGACTGCATTCCCAAATGAAAAAGATTTCAATCTTGATATTGGCTTACGCTTGAAAGAACTGTTGTTGCATGCGGGTGCCACGGTTATAATGACGAGAGCTACTGATACAACGGCCTCGATCGATCAAAGATGTGCCACTGCTAATACTAATGGTGCAGATATTTTTGTGAGCCTTCAATGTAATAATCATAATTCACCAACGACGAGGGGTTCTGAAACTTATTATTGGGCCCAGAGCGATAGTTCATATTCCGTTAATGGACGGAGTCTTGCAAGGAGTATACAAGATCGAATAGTATCAGATTTGGGAACGACGGATAGGGGTGCTAAAGGGGATTATCCCACGCTTGGGAGGCACTTTGAAGAGCTTTCTAAGACGAACATGCCTGCTGCTATCGTATACCCTGTTTTTCTTTCAAACCAAGAAGACTTTAACTTGATTTCAAATCCCAATCTTCGAAGCAAGATTGCTCTCGCCATTTTTAAAGGCATATGTGATTATTTTAATCAAGATCTTGGAATCATTCCCTCAAAGAGCGCCATTTCAATATCCGGATATTCCACGCCTACTTCGAGTGTATCAAGAACGCTCTTTTTTGGGCAATGTATTACAAACGCTCAACTAATTACAAGAGCCTCATGGTTTCTTGATGGAGTACATGTAGAGGATTTGTGTTTTAAAGAATGGTTTTTCAATTCTGGCACGATTTTGGATCTTACACTAAATACATTCGATTATCCAATTGGAACCCATAACATTCGAATAAATACCGTGGATTTATGGGGATTAGAAAAAACATTCGAACAAGAACTCACCTTTTTTCGTTCGCCCATCATTGATTCTAAAGTATACGGTAGCCATGATGCTGCTAACATGATCGATGATAATCACGGGACTTATGCTTCAAATAGTCTTGGAACTTCACTGTACATCGAGTTACCGTGCACTTACGATATTTGGGGCGTTAAAACCCATTTTTGGGATGGGGATAATCGATATTATCAATATAAAATAGAAGCATCTACTGACAATACGACATGGACGCTTGTCGTGGATAAAACAACAGGAGAGCATAAATCGTGGCAGTGGGACGCGATTGATTCTAAAGTCAGGTTTATTAAGATAACGGGGACTTACAATAGTCAAAATCAATGGTGGCACGTGAAAGAGGTGCAATTATTCGCACGTTCTTCTCCAGCGTTCTATGTATATGGCAATGTAAAAGGAGTTGCTAATCTTACAATCACGGATGTCACAAATGGTAAATCAATGATGATTGAGGTCCTGGATGAATGGTATGAGTTTGATTTGTCGATATTGAATTTCAAGTATGGTGATACTATACAAATTGAAACTCAAGATAAAATCGAATCATTTGTAGTAACTGATCCACAGACGAGCATTAAAATTGATTTCAATATGAGTTCAAATAATAACAAGTTAAATTCTTTAGATATAGCGGAAATAATTTTCATATTTATTATTGTAGGGCTCATAGGTGTTTCAATTGTGATGATCATAAAATTAGGAAGGAAATGATTTTCTATAAAAGTTAAAATATGAGGAAAGATCGTTTTTTTTAGTATTATATGAAGAAAGTTTGACGAATTTGCATTCGCACTATGCATATTACGTATTCTTGTGCATGTAATGCAGAAAAAAATGTCATAAAAGTAAGATGTTTTATCATGATAATCACATGCATATCTATTTATCATATTGACTTTATTAAATTTAATTTTTAATGAGATTCATTATACAAGGTTATCAAGCAAACTTTTTATATTAAGAGCTATGGCTCTTGCCATTAAAGGAGGGACTGCATTTCCGATTTGTTTTAGTATTGAACTCTTGGTCCCCGTAAAGATGAAATCATCATCAAAGGACTGTAAGGTAGCAAGTTCCCTCGGCGTGCATGCTCTATCAAATTTATAATGAATGAAAACCCCTCCATGATTCTCTTTCACGGTTCTTGCAGGTTTACTTGGATCCAGCCTCCACCACGCATCGTTATAATTCTTGTAGACCGTTTCGCCTATTTGAGTTTTTTTTATTTTCTGAATGAAATTATGAGAATGCTTGGTGAATGTATGGTTTTTTTCCACGAGTTCTTGCCACTCTTCATATTTTTTTAGTGCCTCTTTCGATGTTTTCCATGATTTTGAATCTTGACTATTTGAATTTGATATATTTTTAAAAAATTGTTTTTGGGGATAGTTTATCTTGGCTTTCATGTGTTTTGATCCTATAAAAATGATCCTTTCGCGAGTTTGCGGTACGCCATAATCCGCAGAGTTGAGGATTTTCCAAGAGACCATATAGTCAATATCCTTAAAAGCATTCATGATCTTATCGATCAATGGCACTAATTTTTGATTGATATCATTTTTAATAGATTTTAGATTGTTTCTTAGACTAATAAATTCACGTTCTTCTTCAGAATCCAAGTTTCTCTGAGCTTTAAAACGCTTTAAGTCTTTATATCTCTGAAGTTTTTTGCAATCGTGCTTAAATTTATTTTTTTCTATTAAGTTTAATGTAGAATCGACATGTTTCATGTTCAATAAACCTTTAACATTTTCCATGACAAAAAAATCTGGTCTTAAATGATCAATGATTTCTACGAAGTCCAAATATAATTGTCCTCGAGCATCATCTGGATTTCTATTTCCCGCTGAGCTATACCCCTGGCAAGGTGGGCCTCCAATAACGACATTAACTTTCTTTTCTTTAACCAAGTCATACAATCGTTCTTTTGTTCCTGGAGAAGTTATATCGCCCCCTATCATTACATCTTCTCCATGATTCAATTTATAGGTTTCTATAGCAGGATCCCATATTTCATTAGAAGCTATAATTTCAAATCCTGCTTTTAAAAATCCCTGACTAAATCCTCCACAACCACTAAAAAGATCTATTACTGTATATTTATTCTTCAATAAACTAAAATCCTATTTTTATAGTTTTTTTCATCAATACATTTTTATTAGAAACTAGCTTTTTATAAGAATAGTCATGATTTGTTTTTAAAATTACATAAAAAAATGAAATTTATTAACATGACTCGCTATAATCATTAAATAATAATTATTAACAAAAGAAAAGTGAAGATTGGTATGGTAAACAATAAATTTGGGCTCAGTTCATTAATAACAGGATTGCTTGCATTTGTTCCAATGCTCTTGTTTATTTTAATAACTTTGACCGAACCTTTAATCGGACCTTTAAATCCAACATCGGCGGGTGTTTTAGTAATCGTTTTTATAATTCTCGGATTCATATTTGCAGCATTGGCTATCATCTTTGGGATTGTTGGGGCAATAGCAGAACAACGAAAAATAATGTCCGTACTAGGAATAATTCTTGGATTCGTAGCTATTGTGTGTATGGTTGCATTTGTCTTCATTGCAATATTTCTTCCTTATCTGTTAGCGGTTACTTTAATTGCCGCATGTGCGGGAATATGTGAAGCATCCGCTCAAGGTGGTGGAGTGTAGGATTCAATAGATTAGTTAATGAAGGACTTTCTCATTTAAACCAATGGAAAAAAGAATTTAATGGATTGTACTGCTTATTGTGAGCGTTTTACCTCTTCAGATAAATTGAAATAATATCACCATCTTCTATGACGTGATTTAAATTTACAATCTTTTGACCTGGATGTTTTGCTGATTTACCCCAAATTAGTGAATATCGATATTCATCAATGAATCGTTTGTGAATCTTCTTACAAAGTGTTTCTAAATCATCACCTTGATGAAGAATGATGGGCTCATCCATGTCTGGTTCTTGTTTTGGAGGTTTTAAGTAAACACGGATTAAGTTTAATTCCTGGAAGATCTTATGACGCAAAGAATCGATGTTCTTCTTATTTTTTGCTGAAATCATTATCCATTTATCATGACCTATTGCTTTAGTAATGTCTACATTTTTTATTGGAATTTTCATTAAATCAGACTTATTAATGACTACGAGTTCTTTGGTGTAGATTCGATTGCCTATCACGAAATCAATGAGTTGATCGGCTGTAATATTAGGTTCTGAAAAATAAACTCCCGCATTTCGCACTCCTAAATCATTCATTAATGTTTTTACTTCATTTTTATCCATTACTTGTTTTCCTTTACAAGTAAAATGGATACCCCCACTCGTCCTCTCTTTAATTTTAATTTTTGGAGGTTTACCATTTGGTCTTATCCCGGCATTTTTTAATTCGCTCCTTATCTTTTCAAGGTCATCCAAATTAATAGATCCATCTTCTCGAAAGCAAATGATAATTAAAATCAACTCCGCGGAGCGTGCAGCTGCTAATACTTCTTTTCCACGACCCTTTCCCGCTGCTGCTCCTAATATGATGCCAGGTAAGTCGATTAATTGTATTTTAGCATCTTCTATATCCATCATGCCTGGAATAGCTGTAATAGTTGTAAAATCATAAGCTGCTACTTTAGAATCTGTATTTCCTTCAGTTAACAAGTTCAACAAGGATGATTTTCCAACAGAAGGAAAGCCAATAAATGCGACTTGAGCATCTCCTGATTTTTTAATTCCAAAACCCCTTCCGCCTCCTTTTTTAGAACTTGCCTGTTCTATTAACTCTTCACGGAGCTTGGCTAATTGAGCCTTAATGAAGTTAATACTTTTCATGGTATGCTTGTTAGGAATAGTACTTGCCAAACGTTCTTCAAGTTCCTTAATACGCTCCTCTATTTTTTCACTCATTCTAAATCAAAGAAAGTGTTATGACCAAAAAATTTTTCTGTAATATCATTTATTTTATAAAAAATCATTTTTCTTTCATTCCCCCACTCGAATGAAATTCACAAATTTTAGACAAGGGGCACTGATTACATCGGGGGTTCTTAGAAAGGCATACAAGAGCAGCAAAATCCAGAATTGCAAGGTTGAATTCCCTGAAATTAGTATCAGGAAGGAGGTTAGTCATTCGTTCCAATAAATCTTTATCCCTGGAGGGAGCACTTTTAACAGGAAATGTGTATATTCTTTTCATCACGCGTCCAACATTGGTATCAATAATTGGAACTGGTATTTGAAAAGCAAAACATAAAATTGCATTGGCTATATACTCGCCTATTCCAGGCAAAACCATGAGTTCTTTTTTTGTAGTTGGAAGCTTGTTGCCATTTTCCAAGATAAGTTCTGCGGTTTTTTTAATATCTCGTGCTCTTCTCTGGTATAACCCTAAAGGGCGTAGTTTTTCTTCTAGAGTTTTTATATTTAATGTGGCTATTGTTGAGGGATTGGGACATGTCTTGATAAAGTCTGGAAAGATTTTTTCAACCTGACTCGCTCCTGTTTTTTGTAACATGATTTCAGCTATTAATATTTGAAATGGAGATAAGTTCGGTTCACGCCAAGAAAAAATTCTCTTGTTTTCTTTAAACCACTCCAACAGGGTTTTTACAAATGTTTCATCCTTAATATTCATTATTTCTCACTATTTATATCTTTAATAGTTTAAAACCAAGACTTCTTTAATCTCTCCTCTCTTGGTGGGATCACTATTAATGGCTCTTTTAGCATTAATAACTATAATTCTATAGCTTTCATACAATTCCAATATAAACTCGTTATATGAATTACTTAGAATTATAAAGCACCCCCGCCTATTTAATTCATCAAATACATCAAATAGTCTCTCTTGAGAACCTTTTCCAAAATTATCTTTAGTATAGCCCGTGAAATTAGCCGTGTCAGATAATGGATGATAGGGTGGATCAAAATAAATGAGATCTCCTTTAGTTGCAAAGTGTAGGCATTCCTCAAAATCTCCCCAAATAATATTTGCGTTCTTTAATACCTTTTGAACAGCATTCAGGTTCTTCTCATCGCAAAACAACGGATTTTTATACCTACCAAATGGAACGTTAAAAAATCCCTTACTATTAACTCTATAGAGCCCGTTATAACAACATCTATTCATGTATATTGTTCTTGAAGCCCTTTCAACATCAGACCATTTTTTAAATTCCTCTTGATTCCTATCAATCTCCCTGATCCGATAGTAATAATCCTTTTCATTTTTATGTAGCTTGAGCATCTCAATTAATCCAGCTAAATCATTTTTTATTACCTTATAACAATTGATCAATTCCTTATTATTATCAATCAAAGTTGCTTCTAGAGGTTTTAAATGGAAAAATAAGGCACCCCCTCCCACAAAAGGTTCGATATAGGTGTTGTATTTTTTGGGTAGATACCTTTCTATTTTAGATATCAATTGTCTCTTTCCCCCTGCCCATTTAACAAAAGGATGGGGAATAGGTGAGGTTTTATTTTTCATATTTTAGATGTTTCTTACAATAATTGAAAATAGATCTAACACATATTGGTATTAAATGATTCAAATATTTACTCTAATGATTTTTAATAAAAAAAATAGATGATAATTTATTTTTCTAATTCACTATTTTTAAACTATATTAATATTTTTACTCAATTCGCAATGTTGCGATACTATATGAGAAATAATGTTATGGACCATAAAAAATGTACTTAACAAGATTAAAATTGATATCACTGCAATTAAATCAGAA